>JAGVZV010000031.1 GCA_018302265.1 Candidatus Woesearchaeota archaeon
CTTCGTCTAAGGTCCAGATAGCTATACCATTTGGAGTATCCCATCTTATGTTTAATTTTCTATTGATTATTTCATCGCATATTTCATGCATTCTTTTTTTATCTAAAGAAATATTATCATCCTGAAATCTTATCTGCTTGATTCCATAGTCTTTAATCAACTGTTCAATCTCATCAACAACATTTTCTGGACTTCTTGCTCTCCACGTTTTTCCCCAGATAGTATGGATAGAGCAGAATACGCAGTTAAAAGGGCAGCCTCTGCTTGTTATAACATCTGTTGCAGGACTTCTCATTGTTCCTATTGCATTGAGAGGATGCTCCAGATAATCCTGCATATTCAGCAAATCTCTTGCAGGAAATGGCAGATCATCAAGATTTTCCATTAGCAGTCTAAGAGGATTTAATTTTAATTTTCCATCTACTAGCACAGCTGTCCCCAGTATATTGTTTAGTGACTTTTTAGATTCTATATGCTTGAGGATATCATAAAATGTTATTTCACCTTCTCCTCTGACTGAAATATCTACAAATCCGGACTTTAATACAGACCCGGGATCAGCAGATACGTGAGCTCCACCAAAAATAACGATTATTTTTTTATTAATCTTTTTAACAATCTCGGCAATTTTTAGCGCATCTCTCTCGTAAACAGTATACGCGCTGTGTATTCCAACTACATCAGGGTTATAGTCTCTGATATATAACTCTACATCCTTATATGGCATGCCAAAATGCCATAACTCCTCATTTATTTTTTTAATATCTCTCTGTATTTTAGCATCAAGAATTTTAATATCATCAAACCCGTGCTTTCTCGCATAGGCTGCTATGTACGCCAATCCCAAGGGCACTTTTATATTATCCAGCCCCGAATTGATGTTCCCTTCAAGAGGGGGGTTAATCAGTAATATCTTTAGTTTTTCCATATGCAATCAGAGATTAAAAAAGAGCGTAGATGAATGGTGATACAGCTGAACTCTCAGCGATAACAATAAGTATTCCAATTAGTATCAGCATTATAACAAGCGGCAATAACCACCACTTCTTATTCTCTTTCATGAACAACAATAACTGGGTTATTATGCCTTTATTTTCCATACTTATCCCTAAAGAGAGGCATTTATTAATTTTTCGAATAATACCTCAGAAACAACCTCGTGTCCGACAGGATTGAAGTGCCCGTCAATATTATAATATAATCTCTTGTTTTCCATCTTTAAATCAGGCTCTAGGTCATAGTAAGTTATGCGCTCCTGGTTGAATATGTCTTTAAACATCCTGCTGGGTTTATCAAAATCAAAAGAGGACTCATTTAGTGTTGATGATTTTATGAGTTTTTCAGCATCTTGCTTGTACAAACTTGCAGGATGGGGTATAATTACAGCTATAATCTTGGTCCCTGATTTAGTTGTCTCTTCATTGAGTTTTCTTAGGAAATAACGGCTAAGATTCCAGCACTCGATAGTCTGATTATCATACTCTTTTAAGAATGACTTGGCATATGCAGGCAATCCATAATTTAATTTTTTAATTTTTTCTTGGTATACTCTTGATTTAGCATCTTGCAAGACTTTTCTTATGAAAACAGCAGATTTAAAATATTTGGACACAAATAATTGAATTGAGTTATACTCATTTGGATAAAACTTCCTCGCTTGTACATTGCCTTCGTCATCAATGTAATAGGTTGGGTTTTTTGGATCTTCCAGGCAAGTTTCATATGGATCATTTACAAAAACAAAAAGATAGATTTCATCAGGATTATATTTCTTGACAAATTTGTTATATAACAAATACTCCTGCGCAGTTGAAAAGTAGTACAACCCAAAATTAAATATCTCGTATTTTCCAGGATATAAATTATCCAGTTTATTTTGCAGTTTCTGATAGAATGTATCATTAAAATTCACTTCAAGTGCATCAACAAATGAATCTCCTAACATAGCTATTTTATATTTATCACTCACGTTATGATCTACATCTCTAAACCCCTCTCCATTGAACTTAACATAACTAATATGCTCGGGTATAACATATATCCCGGATTTATTTATTATATGCTTATGTCCTATTGTTCCATCTCCCATCCAGATTGCATCACTAACTGGAAAAAAGAACCTCACTAATATTTCCAGCAGGATAAAACAGAATAGAACAACAAATGCTAGCAAGATTAATTTTTTAAATGCAGAATTCTCACCAGTTTTATCTTCAGTCTGTTGCATATTTTTCGCTATCCCACATATCTCTTTTATTATCCTCTCTCTTGATTAAAAATTTATCTATCACTAAATAATCGATTCCAGTGCCCATCATGCATTTATACGCATCATAGGGCGTGCAGACAATTGGCTCACCGCGGATATTAAATGAGGTATTGATAAGTATGGGTACCCCGCTTAATTTGCCAAATTCTTTTATAACACCCCAGTATAATGGATTTTTCTCCTTTCTTAGTGTCTGTAATCTGCCTGAACCATCAACATGCGTTACAGCAGGTATTAATTTTTGCTTTTGCTTTTTGATAGGATACACCATCAACATGAAATCTGTTGGTAATGGAATTGGTTTATCGCATTCAAAATAATCATTTGCATCCTCCACAGCAACAACAGGAGCGAACGGTCTGAACTTTTCCCTATGCTTTACTTTCAGATTCAAAATGTCCTGCATTTTGGGGTTGCAAGGATTTGAAAGAATACTTCTGGAACCTAAAGCCCTCGGACCCCATTCCATCCTTCCCTGGAACCATCCAACAACATTATTGTCAAATATTAGCTTAGATGTTGTGCTTATCAGCTCTTTGTTATCCCTGAATTCCTTATAATTTATACTGTTCTTATTCAAAAATTCTTTTATTTCTGCATGACTGAATTCTGGCCCGAGATAAGCAGATTCAAGAACAAAACTTCTTTTATTTTTAAGGAGAGTATTGTATATATAATGGGCAACACCTATGCTAGTTCCAGCATCTCCTGCTGCAGGTTGTATATATATGTTCTTGAATGGAGTGCTTCTCAGTATCTTGCCATTGGCAACAGAATTAAGGGCAACACCACCAGCTAAGCATATATTTTTAGATTTTGTTTGTTTATGCAAGTAGTTTAACATCTTGAATATTGCTTCCTCTGTTATTTTTTGCAGTGATGCAGCTATATCTTTATGATGCTGTGTAACTTCATCTTTAGGGTTTCTTACAGGTCCAAACTCTTTCAAGAATTTTTTGCTGGGCATCCTGGTTTTATAATGGTAGACAAAATAAGACATATCCAGCTGATAACTTCCATCATCCTTTATATCAATTATTTTTTTGAATTTGTCATAATATGTTGGCTTTCCATAAGGAGCAAGCCCCATCACTTTATATTCTGAATTATTAACACTAAAACCCAAATGTGCTGTGACCGTGCTGTACAATAACCCAAGTGAATGAGGAAAATCAATCGTTTTTTTTAATTCAATTTTGTTTTCATTTCCGTACCCAAGAGTTGTTGTCTCCCATTCGCCAACTCCATCAACAGTCAGTATAGCAGATTCTTTGAAAGGAGAAACCAAAAAAGAAGATGCTGCATGCGCCAGATGATGGTTTATGAATAAGATTGGTCCTTTATATTTTAATTTATTTTTGATTGTAGATTGTATCCTCAATTTCTCATTAATCCATGCCGGAGTGGATTTGATAAACACTCGAAAACTTCTGGGAAACATTTCCAGGTGCTGGCACATTAATCTTTCAAATTTAAGAATTGGTTTTTCATAGAAACCGATGTATTGCACATCCCTGATTGTAACTCCTGCGTGTTTTAAACACCATTTTATTGCGTTGATTGGAAAAGAGATGTCATGCTTTTTTCTGGTAAAACGCTCCTCTTCTGCTGCAGCAATGATTTTTCCATCCTTTAACAAAGCAGCAGATGCGTCATGATAATAACACGATATTCCTAAAACATACATTTTATCTCCTCAAACTGATTATAATATCTTTCTAGCGATTCCTCTCCAAGTTTTTTATTTATGTAATATGTATCTGCACTATTTTTATTAGTATTCAAAAAATGCTTTTTAACAATCTTGGAAGGCACAGAAATAATACCAATCCCAATAACGTAAGCTACAGACAACAATACAAAATTTACAACATAATTAATAATCTTGGTAAACCTCTTAAATCCATCAAAAAATGATGTTAAAACTCTGATTTTCAACAAGGAAAGAACAATGAACACAATTACTACAACACCAATTAGTATATAATTCTTGATTATAAAATGCAGCCCGCTTGTTATAATACCATATAATATTATGAAAAACAGGCCTAATCCAGTAATAAAACCTATAGATTGAATTAATTTGTACAATTTCTTGTGTTTATCTTCAAACATTGTATAGCCATTTTACGGGCAGCAAATATAAACCTTTCTATAAAAAAGCCGATGGGAAAAGATTTAAAAGCATATCGAAAAATAAGTTAATATGGACATGCCTCATCTGAAGGAGAGAACAAAGAAATTCTTAGAGGATAACCAAAACAAATTATTGGTATTGCTAATATCTTTCGCGGCAATAATAAGATTATATTACTTTTTTAAGGTTGGAGAGCAACCAATATGGTGGGATGAAGGCGACTATTTGGCTGTTGCAAAGGGGTTTGCACAGCACTGGCAGAACCAGGAATGGTGGGTCCATTTCAGCGGGATAAGGCCAATGTTAATCCCAATGATATGGTATGTATTTTTCTTATTTAACTTCTCGGAATTAACAATGAGATTTTTTACTTTATTGATCCCTTCTGTAACGTCTGTTTACCTGACTTATGCAATAGGACGAGATTTGTATGATAAAAGAACTGGCCTAATCGCGGGTTTAATGCTGTCTGTTTACTGGGTTCATCTATTTTACACATTCAGATTACTGAGTGATATACCCTCTTTGTTTTTTGGGTTGCTATCAATATATTTTTTCTGGAGCAGATATATCAAGAAAAATGAGTCTAGAGGGTTGTATTATGCGATACTATTTGGAATTCTCGGATTTTCAACCAGATTTCCGTTAGCAATAGTACCGATTATATATCCTATCTATTTATTGTTTATTAAAAAATTTGAATTAGTAAAAGACAAGACATTCTGGAAGGCAATGATTTTTGGTGTGGTTGTATTAGTAATATATTTTGGTATTTCAAGCCTGTTTGGTTCGGGTATAACAACCGCTTTTAAATTTTATTTGGGGGAGAGCGCTGTTTCTACAAAAAATGTGCTTACAGATAATATCTCTGTGCTTGGAAGAATGGTAGCAAGCCTATTTGGTTCAGACATACTGCTTCAAAATGTTTGGTTTTTGACTTTAGTGGTTGGACTAGTCGAGCTTGTTTACTTGATATTAGGATTCGATCTGTTTTTGAAGCAAAAGGATAAGAATGCCAATTCAAATTTCTTTGTTTTCTTGTGGGTAGTATTACACTTGCTGTTTTACATGGTAATAATAAGATCAGCAAATGATCGTTGGTTGCTGATGCTGATGCCACCACTGTTTTTTATCAGTTCAAAGGGAATCTTATTCTTGTATGATAATCTCAAGAAATACAACAAGGAGATAGCCATATTTGCATTGCTTGCATTGATATTGGGCGGGATGTATCAGAATATGAAACACGCCGATCTATTGATAGAAGTAAAAGAAAGCAGTTATGGAGAAGAGAAATTAGCCGGTATTTACATTAAAGAGAATTTTAATGGACAAGAAAAACCAAAGATAATAACTGCATCTACAGTTCAAATAGCTTATTATTCTGAAGGTTATACTTATGGATTTTACACAGAAGACCCCGAATTTACAAACTGTGTAGATATCTTAGGGGGAGTTGTAAACAATGAGACCTGTCAAAAAACAACAGAAGAGTTGTTCAGGAAGAAGGTAAAAGAATTAAAACCAGATTTTTTAATTTTGCATGGATTTGAACCGGTTTTTACACCCCAATGGGCATATAATTATCCTTCAAAATACAAGGATGAACTAGAGCCAGTGCAGGCTTACTTTGCAGATCAGGAAAGAACGCAACCGATGCTGATAGTCTATAAATTCAAAAATGAAAACATTTGAAGAATATTCTGAGGAACATATACATTTATATGAAGTTGGAGAGATATTTCCTCTGCTAAAAAATTCTATTCTCAGTTTAAGAAAAACAAAAAATAAGATCAACATTGTTGATTTGGGGTGCGGAGATGGTAATTTACTAAATCAGCTCTTTCATGAAGGGACTATCAAAAAAGAGGATAGTATCTATGCCCTTGATCCATCACAGACAAGATTGGATCGAATAAAAAATCCCAATTTTAAGAAGATACGCGCATCTGGGGGCAAGACAAAATTGAAAGGCAGTAATTTTGATTATGTGATATGCACGCAGGTTATAGAACATGTTCCTGATGATAATGCTTTATTGAAGGAAATAAAAAGAATCCTTAAAGGGGACGGTTATTCTTTTATATCCAGCGTTGTGAAAAAACCATACGGATTTTATATCTACAGGAATAGACATGGAAAAATGGTGAGCGATCCTACTCACGAAAGAGAGTACAAATCCAAAGAAGAATTTGAAATGTTATTGAAAAATTATTTTAAAATTGAAAAGACAAATATACACCTTTTCAAATTTCCTGTAACAGACCTTGTTATAAAATTACTTGTAAGATTAAAATTGGTTAATCCTAACAAGATCATAGATATTTATTTGAGGTCTAAGACTCTTAGACTTGTTAAAAAGATAAAAATCCCCCTCATAGGATATTATTATATCGAGAGTTTGGTTAAAAAAGTTTCCTGATGTAATAGTATATATACAATAAAAAAATACTGTATGTTGCTATAGGGTGGAACAGCCAAACAAGTGTTGGTTTCTTGATAAACCCTTTGATTGTATCATATAGCACAGGAAGAACGAGTAATAAATATAAAAAACCAAGGAACATCCTTTTGTTTGACAGGCCATAATTGTATTCTAACTTTATCTCTCCCTGAGTTCTTCTTTTAATTCTCCTTATTTTCTTTTTGAAAAAATCTCTGATGTCTTTTTGTATATGTACAATTGGTACTTTTACCTTAGCAAATGAGTAGCCTTTTTTTGAAAGCCTGTAAACTACATCAGTGTGAACATACGGATCATATTTTACTTCCTTCAATTTATTTTTTAACAACATAAAACCATTACATCCCATTGCAGGTATTTCCTTATCAAATTTTATTTTTAAGAAATTTCCTTCGTCTTCTTCTTGGTGTTTTACTCCAGTCCAATTACCATTGGAATAATTCCATCTGTCATATATACCAAAATATACAGCCATTGTATCATCCCCACCAATAAGCGCATTGTATTTGGTAACAAAGGAATCCTTTTTTCTAAATTCGTAATATAAACTCTCAGACCCAACAATATTTTTATCTTTAAACGGTTCTATCAATTTTAAAAACCAGTCTTTTGTCGGCAATCTATTATCCGCATCTATAAAACAAACTATTTCTCCACTTGCTTTTTGGATTCCAATAACCCTCCCTTTTTCCTCTACTCGATAGGGATTTTTTAGTACCTTAACACTGAATTTTTTTGCTATTTCAATAGTCTTATCAGAAGATCCCCCATCTATTATCAAAACTTCAAATTTTGGATAATTCTGGACAAAGATA
>JAGVZV010000012.1 GCA_018302265.1 Candidatus Woesearchaeota archaeon
CTGAATCTGACATGGAACATAACCAATATGTCTGGTCCTGGTGCAATAGGCTGGGAGATGAATGGGACTGACTTATTGATTGATGATGATCCAAATGCGAAGGATGATACCGGGAATATGACTGCAAGAGGATTGAATGCAACTAATTACACTTTTGTTTATTCAAGCGGATTAAGATTATGCACCAGCTATGCATGCACTGGCGGCATGGTCAACAATGTAAGCCTGCCAACACACTGGCATATCTATCCGCCAAGCGGATTAACAGCAGGTACATATTACGGAAATATAACATACAGGATATTCGCAGCTTAGGAGGAAAAAATGAAGATAAAATTAATAATATTGATAATAACCGGATTGATTTTAATTAATTTTGTAAATGCAGCAGTGGGGGTTGGTTATCCTTACCCATCCCAGCTAGAATTAAAACCAGGAGAATCCGGAAGATTCCAGTTTGAAATACAGACTACCCCTGAAGAAGGAGATGTCACGTGCACTTACAATTTAGAAAATCCAATTCCCTTAATAATAAATTTTGATGAGCAAAGCATTCCTATAACCCCAACAGGACAAACTATAAGGATGCCGGTTTATGCAACTGTAACAGTACCAATAGAAGCAGAGTCAGGAAGTTATTCAACAAGTTTTTGTGTTACATGTGCCCCAAAGGATGAAGGAAATCCGGTAGGAGCATTAGGAGCTTATTGTGGCATTACATTCGGAGTTAATGTTGTAGGAGAAAGAACAAGAGAAAACCCGTATGTCCCTCCAAAGCCAGCTAAGACAAACGCTTTTATATTGACCATTATATTCACATTAATAGCAATACTGGTATTAGTATTCATATACATCACAAAGCGCGTACTAAAGAGATGATATGATAAAAATTTTGTTTTTTATATTTGTATTTTTTATTGTCTTAGCAGATATTGGAAATGCTATAACAGCCGCCGCTGTATTTGAAATAAGTGAGAGTAATAATACAATAAATGCGACAAATAACAGCACGGATAATAGCATAACAGGAAATGCTATAATCGAAACCGGGAATAAAGGTTTAATCAGCAGGCTTTTAGATTGGCTTTTAAAATTATGGAATGATTAATTTTATATATAAAACAAGGCTGAAGATAATATGGATAAATACAAAAAGAGGTTTGTAATATTTGTTATAGTAATCATAATTTTATATTTATTTCTTACCTTTTTTGGAACTAAAACAGGGAATTTTGTTGTCCAAACCTCTATGTCGCTTGCTAATTCCATGATCCCGCAATTGATACAAAACATACCCGATCAGAGTTTTGATGAGGATGCAAATTTAACACTAAACATGACTTATTATTTTAATGAAACAGATGATATCAATTTTAGTGCCACAGCAGTGCAAAATATTACAATATTGATATATAATGACACGAATTTGACTATTTTTATTCCTGATTCAAATTTTCATGGAGCAACATAGAAAATCTTAATATAAGCGATGATAATGATTTAGACAATAATATAAATATATCTTATAATTACATATTTGTCAATAGCACTGCAATACCCAGCTTTAACAAAGCAGCGAATCTAACGTTATATGGATTAAATTTCACAAATCCAAAAGTAATGAGAGACGGCTCTGACTGCCCAGCAAGCATATGCACAAAAATAAATTATTCTTCCGGAATTCTGGAGTTTAATGTTACTCAATTCTCTGCTTATTCTGCCGCTGAAACAACAGCTGAAGGTGCTGCAGCTGGAGGAGGGGGTGGAGGAATTTCCAGGATCATTGAAAAAATAAAAGCCGAGGAACTAAAACCATTCAAGAAACCAGGCAGGTTATTTGATATTACCCTAATCATACCCGATAAGTATAGGAAATTATTAATAGGGGGTGAACTTATTGGAGAGGTCAAGATAATAAATATGAAGCATATTGGCCTTGTAGATGTAACAGTAGAGTCTGTTATACAGGACGTAAATGAAAATATTTTGTATAAAGAATACGAGACAAGGGCAGTAGAAAGGGAAATAGATTATATAAAGAAGATAAAATTGCCCAGCGAGATCCCACCAGGAAATTATTTATTTTTAGTAAATTTAAGGTATGAAGATGACCTGGCTATAAGTGGTTATCCGTTCTACATACTGGATAAACCAATGCAAGAACGGAATTATTTGATTTTTGTATACTCAATAATATCCATACTAACATTGATGGTATTCATTTTGGTTTCCTATTATTATTACCGCAAATTAGAAAGAAAGATCAGGATAAAATTGAGCGAGAAAGGTCCTGGAAAGCTGATTAAAGAGAGGGGAGGGTAAAATCACTAAAAGCAGTTTATTGAGAACAGGGAAAAAGATTGCCTTAATTAGTTTACTAATCTTGCTGCTGCTGCAAACCGTATACTCTTACTCGGATCTGGAAGCAAATGTGGAGTTAAAAAACAATAATATAAGCATAGAAGAGGGCATCGATATAAGAATTGATGTAAATGACAGAAGTGACAGAATAGACGTACCCTTGCTTATAGAATATTTAATTGAAGATAATGATGGATATATATCATCAAGAGATTTGAAAACATATATGCTAAACAACAACGCAACTGTTTTCAAGAGCATTTATTTATTCCCTTCATTAAAAGCCGGGGATTATAAACTGATAGTCAATATTGATGATGGAAACAAAACTATTACGAAAGATGTTGGTTTTAGCGTGTACCATAAAGAGGAATCAGAAGAAGGAATTCTAAAAAGTAAAAATATAAATTTGATTATACCTATTTTTATTGTTATAATCTTGATTTTGATTATAGTAATGCTGTTAGTCCTTATACATATAGAAAAGCTGGCTTTGGAGAGAATACACAAAGAAACGGGACCATTAAAGGCAGTTGAATCAGGGCTGGAAAAAATTCCAAAAGCAATAAAATATGAGCATGTAATAGGAAAAGAATTAAAGAGGCAGAAGAGATTATTAGATTTAGCCCGTAAATTCAGGCTAGTATCTGAAAAAACGTACCTCAAAGAAAATAGCAGGATAAATGGGAGGTTAGCAAGCCATAGAAAGGTTTAAAAGTGATAAAACAGATATTAAATTATGCCAGAAAAAGAGTTGAGCACATTAAGAAATGTGCTGGAAGAGATATCCAAGGAATTAAGAGGGATAGAAAAATTAAAGGATACTTACGAAAAAACCGCATATAAAGAGATAAGGTTGAGGAATAAAATAACCTCGTTGATTAAAAAAGAAGCAAAATTGAGCGAGCAGAGGGAAAAGTTGCGAAAAGAAATTGCTAGCGCAAGATTGGGAAGAGTAAAAAATATTAAAGAAGAATTAAAATCAATTTAAATTTGTTTTATAATATCTGCAATGTATTTTTAATATAAAAAAACAAAAGAATTAGGCTTTCTTTAGCTTTATATCAATTGTGCTTACTCTTACTGTTCTTCCCTCTCTGTTCTCAAATTCCTCAGAGTTAATTTTAATGTTGTCCACCTTTACCTGATTTTCCAGGAATCTCTTTGTTGCCACTTCAGCTACGTCCACTGCTCGGCTGATGAATTTTCCTCGGGCTTTAACCCCTACTTCTGAAGCTCCCTGTGTTGTAAACTGCATTACGATTCCAGTAACATAACACATGTCAATTTGTTATTTAAATTGATTTCATGAATGGTTTGGAACCGATAAATATTGTATGCAAGTCCATCTCGGGTTTTTCTGTCTTTGGATTTTCTGCCATTTTCCCTCCATAGGTTATGATTTCTCTTCTTTCAATGTTTTTGTTATATAACCAACTATCACATTTCTCAGATGCTTGGTGGGTATATCATAGGTTTCGTTTAAAACCTTTTTATTATGCTCAAAATCAGCTTTAAACCTATTCTTATAGCTATCCATCATTTCCCTAGCATTTCTCTTAATCCTTGCTGTTCTTATTCTACCCATAATATTCTAGTAAGAAATAACTTATATAAATCTTACTGTTTTGGCTCTAAAACGTAAATATAACGCTCTATTATGCTATTTTTGAGTATATATGGTATTGGCAGCTTTACGCTTATTCTCGGGCGATAGATATTGAATAAATCTGTCAGCCTTAATGGATCCATAAGCAAATCACCAAATTTTGGCATGATTATAACAAGTTTACCATTTTTCTTTAGTAATTTATGCGCCTCTATTAAAAACCCTGTATAAATTGGCCTTAGTTTAGATGCTATAAACTCGGATTCTTGCCTGGAGGGTATATTTTTTAAGAATGGACCCATGTATGGCTCGGTTACAATAGCATCCACTTTTGTTTTTATTATCTGACTCATGCTTGTAGAGTCTCCAGGATAAATACTAAATTTCTTGCTGGTGTTATAAGTAGATTTTAACCATTTTAGATTTTCATTAGAATGATCAACTGATTTTCGGTCTATATCAACCCCTATAACATTAATATTGTTTAATAATGCTTCCTGCAATATGGTTCCTGTTCCGCAGAATGAGTCTAGAAGAGTAGAATCCTCTTTAGAGTATGATAGATTCACCAAAATCCTTGCTATTCTAAGTGAAGTAGTCTTTAAAAAATCCTTTTTTGGCCTTTTAAGATCTCTTTCCTGGTATTCAAACGGATTAAAAATAACAATTGTTCTTGCTATATTATTTTTGTATACAACTATATCCAGTCCATTCTCTATTAATTTTTTGTTTATTATCTCGCTTGGTGTTAAGAATCTATCAGTCTTTCTTGCGGGTTTTTTGTAAAACACCTTTATTTTTTCTTTCCTGAACCTCTCTTTTAGTATTTCCCTTATGAAATCCTGCAAGCTTGAGTTGTAAGAGGATATGGCATAGTCCAATCTTTTATCAATGTCTATTTTCATATTATTGAGTGAGTGCTCAATTTCGCTGAGATTTCCTGAATCAGAAAATATTTCTGCTATCTTTATTGTCCCTCCAATCTCTTTTATCAATCTGCTAAAATCAAGCTTTGGCAATGACACCAAGGCAACTTCATTAGAATACTCAATTATTTTGTAATCTATATTCCTTGCTTCAAAATAGCACTCCAATTCCAGGAGTGATAGTTCTGGGTCACGGCCTAAAACAAAAAGGTAATTCATTTTATCTGTCTTAGTACAAGTCTTCCATTTAACTTCTTTTCTATGAACTCTTCTGCCTTTTTCCCTGGATCACCTGTTGTTAATAGCAAAGTATTCAGATGTTTTTGCTGCGCCTCGTTGCTTGCCATAAGAAGGTCTGTATTTGATACCTTGGATTTATTGATAGCTTTTAAGAACATTGTCAGGTCGCCAACAACAGAGGGAAGCTTAACAACCATATTAATCTCCTTATTTTTTTTAACAATTTCAGAGCTTACTACCTTGATATTATTTTTCTGGAGATACTCATATAAGCATTCTTCAAACAGGTCCTTTGTTTTTGATTTTCTTATTATCTTGGATTTAATCTTTTTAAAGAATCCCTCTTTTACTTCTGGAACTTCTTCTTTTATTTCTTCTTTGATTGGTGCTACTGGTTTTATCTCTTGTTTTATCTCAAGTTTTATTTCCGGTTTAATCTCGGGTTTTGGCGCTTCCTGTGATTTTGGAAAAGAGCTCATCATCTTGATTATCCTGCTTTTGGCTTCTTCATCCGGAAGTATGTACCATTTCCAGTACAGATCAGACTGATTAGCCTCCTTTACCTCTATCTGAACAGCAAAATCACGCAAATTTCTCAGAGCAACCCGTATCGCCGGTTCCTGGCTTCTGTCTCTCAGAACAAGATTTCTTTTTATCAGATCAAATGCCTCTTTTTCTTTATCTTTCAGATGAGGGTACAGCATAGTTTGCAGCTTGTATTCCTGACCCGGAACATAATATACAGGAGAGCCCCCAAATTTAGCAGCGCTGACAAGTACTCTTTTAGAACTTACTAATTCAGACAGAACAGCAGAAGAGACGTAAATCTCACGCTCTATTATCTTGGATATCTGCACAGGAAGACACGGGCCATTTCTCTGTACGTGCTCCAGTACTTTAGGCTTAAAATCTATCTTTTGTTGCTCTGGCATGGTTTTTGATGGGAAGAGGGTATAAATAACTTTTGTTAAGAAATTAAATATATATTAAAGTAGATATTACGGTCTTGTCCAGTGTATATCATTATATTCTACAATATATATTTTAGAGTGAACTGCAAATTGCAAGGTGTGCGCGCAGTATTTATAAAGAAGGTTTAATTAATAATAGTTTATGGTAAAATCCTGGCATATTTGGAGTTTTCCAAATAATATCTATATACTTCTCAAAAGAGATGTTCATAGTTACTTCTTTAATGAAATGTTTAATGAGTATGGTGGAAAAAGACCTTACGCTAGATTTCTTGGGATCTATCAAAATCACTTGAAATCTTATTGGAAAAGGTATTTTAAGAAAAACGGGAAAATATATGTTCAATATATCCCTTTGTGGGTATTCAAAGAATCTTGTAAAACTAAAAAGCTTAAAACTTTAATAGAAAAAGGAATAGATAAAATAAGAGTAAGAGCCGGTACTCCATTAGACTATAACAAATTAAGATTACCCATTAAAGAATCTCCAGAATTTTATAGGGTTGTAGCACATTTAATTGGAGATGGGTATGCCGGTAAAATAAAAGTTCCATATTATGCAAATACTTGTAAGACACTTAGAAAACAGTTCAAGAAAGATTTGCAGACATTTGGAAAAATTAAAACTTACGAAAGAACACCTAATACAACTCCGTGTATTATGTTCCCAAAGTTAATTGCAGATATATTAAGACGTATATTGGATATGGAGTTTACTAGACCGTCAAAACTACCTAAATCCATATTCTCTGCTTCAAAAGGATGCCAAAGTGCATTTTTACAGGCATTATTTGATGATGAAGGAACAGCTTCCAATAATATAACTATTGGTATGATTAATCCAAATTTGGTAGGAGAAATAAAAAGATTAATAGAAAGTTTGGATATTAAAACTGGAAAAATTAGTGTAAGAAAGATTAATCATAAAAACTATGGTTATTATTTTAGTATATGTGAAAAAGATGTTGGTAAATTCCAAGATAAAATTGGATTTTATCACCCAAACAAACAGAAAAGATTGAATATAAAATTAAAGATAAAAGAACGAAATTATATCCGAAGGACAAGACCCTTAGATTGGACTAGAAAAAGGATAATAGATTTATTAAAAATAAGACCCAGAACAACTATTGAATTATCAAATAATCTATTATTGACTATTGGGGGAGTTTACAATCATTTGAATTATTTAGAACGTGACAATAAAATACAAAGATCAGGTTATAAAAATAAATGTTTATGGTTAATAAATTAGGGACGTACCCAGGAGATAGTATAATAAGTTATATCACTTTCTTCATCCACTATACCGATTAACAAATTCTTTCTTGTAGAGTGTGCAACCCTGTTCTTGGCTGAAAATTCGTACCATGTGAGATTCTCGGATTCGTGCACTGGATATACTATCCATTTTGCATGGTCATCTCCTGGCTTGACACCACGATCATAAACCCTGAAATCAGCCCCAAATTTTAGCGCTGTTTTTACAATATAACCGCGCTTTCTTAAGTCTCTGTAAACGCTATATCTTATCCAAAAGTCTTTTTCAAGTTTAATAGCCAATTTCAAAAAGGAATCAAAATTAAGCAACTTTTTCTTATCATAAATATTTATCTTTTCCCTTTCTAATAAATACATTGCCTCCATTAAGGAGTATTGAAACTTATTCTTGTCGATGGGCTCACCAAATCTTGATTTATCATAAATGTCTCTAGTAATATCATTGGATTCTGCAATAACATTTCTATTTATCAGGAAAGAGTCAAATTTTCCTTCCTTATCTCCGATGTTATCCTCTACTACTTCTTCTGCTTTTCTTTTCTTTGACATGGTATTAATGAAGTTAGAGAGTATAAAAAGTTTTTTATAGTATCCATTTTGTTATATACTATGGAAATCACCTTTTTGGGAACTTCCGGGATGCAGCCAACACGGGAAAGAAACCTAAGCGCCATTTTGCTTAGTTACAAGAATGAAAATATCTTATTTGATTGCGGTGAGGGCACTCAAAGGCAATTGAGATTAGCTGGCTTAAAGCCAACAAAGATAACCAGGATTGTGATAAGCCACTTGCATGGGGATCATATCTTTGGACTTCCTGGGTTGATGCAGAATCTGGAAGTGAACAATTATTCAGGAGTTATTGAGATCTACGGGCCAAAAGGAATAAAAGAGTTCTTTAATTTCTTGTTTAGACTTGGTGTTTTTAAGAAGCTGAAATACAAGATTACAGAGATAAAAGAAGGGCTTATAATAAAGAACAAGGATTTCATGATAAGGGCTTACAGACTGGATCATTATGGATTGTGCTATGGTTATGAGTTTGTTGAAATGGATAGAAGGAAGATTAATCTGGATTACTTAAAAAAATTTGGATTGAAACAGCATCCAATACTTGGTAAACTGCAGGAGGGAAAATCAATAATCTGGAAGGGCAAGAGAATAGACGTTAAAAATGCAACTTATTTGATCAAGGGAAAGAAGGTGGCATTTATTCTCGATACAGCTTACTGCAGTAACTGCCTGAAATTAGCAAAGGATGCTGATTTGCTTATCAGCGAGTCAACTTTCATGGATGATTTAAGGGATAGAGCCAAAGAGTACAAACATCTAACATCAAAGCAAGCAGCGCTTATAGCAAAGAAATCAAAATCTAAAAGATTGATACTAACACACTTCTCTCAAAGGTATAAAAATACGAGTGAACTATTAAAAGAAGCAAAAAGTGTTTTCAAGAATACTGAATGTGCAGAAGATTTTATGAAAGTAGAAGTTTTATAGTTTTGTATTGATTTCTTTTACGGATGATTTTGTATGCGAATTTTAACTAGATCTATGATTCTAAGTGCGCCTTCATAATTCTTTTGCTCACACATTTCTGATGCTTTATACAAAAATATTTTATTCCATGTATCGTAATCTATAAGATTCATACTTCTTGTTATAACATTTTCATTTCCTTCTCTTCGTTCTCTTTCTTCGCCAAGATCAATTACTCCTGCCATTTTATTCCAAATTCTCGTCTTTGATTTTTTTCTCTTTTAACTTATCCTTTAATTTTAATTCCTTCAGCAATTCCTTGTATCGATTTCTGATTGTAACTTCTGTTACTCCGGCAACATCTGCTACTTCTCTCTGAGTTCTCTTTTCGTTATTCAATAAAGCTGCAACATATAAAGCAGCAGCAGCAATTCCTGTAGGACCACGACCAGATGTCAATTCAGCTTTTGTTGCCTTTTGCAATAATTCAACTGCTCTTGATTGTGTATCTGCATTTAATTTCAAAGCAGAGACAAATCTTGGCAGGTAATCCACTGGATCAGAAGGCAAGATTCTAATTCCTAGCTCTCTTGTTATGAATCTGTATGTCCTTCCAACTTCTTTTTTCTCAATACCAGATGCTTCTGATAATTCGTCAAGCGTTCTTGGCACTTCATTACGCCTGCATGCAGCGTACAATGCACCAGCAACAACTGATTCCATTGATCTTCCACGTACAAGCCCCTTTTGAACAGCCATCGTATAAACTCTAGCTGCTTCTTCATCAACAGACTTTGGAAGTTTTAAGAATGAACTTACCCTTTTCAGTTCAGCCAAGGCTAATTTTAAGTTTCTTTCTATTGCTGTTGAAACCCTGTACTGCCATTTTCTTAATCTGAAATACTTATTCCTATCCTTTCCGCCTAATTGATAGATATCTCCTGTCTGCCCTATGCTTGTGCTTAGACCACGATCGTATTTTGTGTAAGTCATAGCCTGACCAGCTCTTCTTCTAGAATTTGATTTGTCTTCAAACTCACGCCATTCCTGGCCAAAATCAATCATTTTTTCTTCAATAATCAATCCGCAGCTTCTGCAAGAAATCTCGCCTCTCTCTTTATTTATGTTTAGATTAACGCTTCCGCATTCTGGACATTTTTTAATATAGTGAGGCATATTTTTTTACCACCCAGCAATTCTATAACAACATTTATAAACGTTATGCTTAACTACTATATAAAGGTACCTCTTTTTGGGGCTCTGTAGCCAAATTGGTCATTTTGTAGCCATATTCAAATATATGGTCTAAAATACACTTTTAAGGCTTATAATGGCAAAAGAAGGTAAAATAACAAGTTTAGGCTATAAATCTTTAAATATTCAAATGATGTAAGCTTATTGGTGGTTTAAATGATAGATTTAAAAGAGTTAAAAGGGACTGAATTGGAGTTTCTCTCCGAGATTAAAGGACTCATAGCAGATGGATGCAGGATAAGGGATTTTGAGGGCAGGTACGATTTTGTAAAGGAAAGGATTTCTGCAATTAAAAATATAAAAGGGATTATAATACAAGGGCAAGCGCCTGATGTAGAAAAGGGAAAAGAAATGGTTAATGGATTGACTGAAGATCTTGGGGATATAAAAGTATTCTGGTTTATGAAAAGTGGGAATGAAGATAAAATAAACGTTGATGTATACCATAAATAAAACTGCTTGTTTTAAAAAATTAAGAACTATATCAAGATAGCATTTATAGCACCTTCTTGTCCTGGCTTGTTTGTCACTCTTGCCTTTCCAAGATCAGTGTCTATCACAGACCCTTTTGTAATGATATTTCTTCTTACATAATGCCTGTTTGCAGGATTTTCAAGTATTGTTTTTATCTTTGCCATCTTATGC
>JAGVZV010000013.1 GCA_018302265.1 Candidatus Woesearchaeota archaeon
AATTCAATTGAGTTTCCAAGAATATAATCTGTTATCTCCTGTATATTTCCTGCAGGATCTTTTGATTCTACTTTTAATATTCTTTCATTTAATTCTGCTTCCAGAGCTGCTGAAAATTGGAATAATCCTGAATAAATCCTATTGACAATGATATCGCTCCCGCTCATGACGCAGCTCTTTTTTAATATTTTTAATATAGTATCTAAAGCTGAAGTACATCCACATCCATTGTTATCTTTCACAAGGCATTTATGTACTGCAGTAACAGCAAAATTTCTAGGCATAGCGCCATAACCTCCTGGATTAGCTAAATTTGGACCGCCAAGCCTGTTTGTCATTGGTTCTGGCAAAAGATATTCATAGAATAAGTCTAATTGACTTGGAACTTCTGTGTGTTCTGGATCAGGAGGATTTGTTTCACAATAATTATTCTCTAATTTGCACATATTTGCCTCAAATTTTACATTTCCTAAATATTTGTAAGAATTATAGGTTACTCCGCCATAAACTAGTGTGTTTGGGCTTGTTTCAGGGATTGTACCATAATAAAAAAACCCGCTTGGTATTATGAAGCTTTGATCAAATAACTTATATCTTGTTTTTTTATCCCATGCCCAAATATGGAATATTGAATTTGCCGGTATTCCCTGCATCAACCCGCGTTGGATTGAATATATCTCAATATTATCTGTAGGAGAAAATTTTAAATCCGGATCATTTATAAAAGGGGGCATTGGTCCGGTATACCATAAATTAGCATTTGTTATATATTTATCATACCTAGGAGCAGTTGAAAATGGTCTGACTCCATCTGCACCAATGATATCAAAATAATGATTCTCATATTCTTTCATAGGGCACCCTAAATTGGTTTCTAAAGCATCAAATTTTATATAACATCCAGGATCAGCAGGATAATCTGTCAGTCCATCTCCGTCATTATCTATTCCATCTGAACATTGTTCAAGAACATTTTTTTCTGTTTGTCCTGCAGCTCCGCAAGCAGGATCATTAGCAGCGGCATAATAACCTTTGGTAGCTCTATATCCATAATTATCTACTCTTCCATCTCCATCATTATCCATGTTATCTGCACATTCAGGTGGTGTTGCAGGGTCTGTTTCATCATTATCAGCTGCATCTAAACAACCCGGGTCATCCAAATCAAAGAAGCCATCTTTATCATTGTCTGCATTATCATTGCATAAAGTGAGCGTTACTGGATCATTATTTTCATTCGTGCCATCAAAAGATGTACATCCAGGATCAGAAGGGTAGTCTATTTTTCCATCTCTATCATTATCATATCTGTCAGAACATTCAGGAAATGGTCCTGCTGCTGGAGGATTTGCCCCATCTGTTTCATCATTATCATAAGAATCGTAACATCCAGGATCAGCAGAGTAGTCTGTTAATAAATCTCCATCATTGTCCAATCCATCAGAACATAATGGTAATGAGATTGTAAATATTTGTTCTTCTTCTGGTGCTAGAGTAAATTGTGCATTAAAAATCCTACAATAATCAGGAGAACCATAAGTATAAAGATAATATTTTCCAGAGTAATCACTGATTGGATTATTATTCTTTAAAGAGACAGAATATCCGTAAACCTTGTTTGGATTTTGAGATGCCCAAATCTCCTCTCTAGTCTGTCCTGTTGGTGTAACAAAACCCACAAATTTATGTTCTAAATTAATATAATTGGCGCCACCAGGAAAATCAATTTTTATCGGAGTAATACTCGCATCCCCAGGAACAATAATATAAGTTGCCCAAGAATCAAGTATAAAGCTATATATTCCCGGGCCTGCTATAGACTCAAATTTTAAAGGCCCAATTATTTGATTGGATAATATAGAACCAACAGGCAAGACAAAAGAAAGACGTGTTGAAACGTCTGGTTCTAATGCAATTGAATTTGTAAGCCCAATTATAACCCCTTGTGTTTCAGAGCCCAAACCCACAGATCCTGTATTTTGCATGTCAAATTTGAATATAAATTGGGTATTTTGCGCTATATCAAAATCTCCATCACCATCAGAATCTACAAGCGGATTTCCTGATGCATCCAAAACCTTCAAATTAGTTAGTGTTATTTCTCTTTCTGCAGCAAATACAAAAGGAACTACCAAAATTAACAAAATACTATAAAATATTATTTTTTTAATGATCAACATACTAAATCACTTCCATCGCAGTTTTCATCTATTCCATTGCCAAGTATTTCTATGGCATCAGGATTTATTGATGCATCACTATCATCGCAATCATCTCCGCCACAAGCAACATCTGTAAATCCATCTCCATCAGCATCTGCGCAAGTTGGTCCTGCAGGAGGAGGTCCATCACCGCCACCTCCGCCCCCGGAGGATTTTTTACATCCAGTTAAAACAAAACTACAGTCTTTACAGTATAAAGTTCCACTATCATAATTATCAAAGTCTGAACAAGACCATCCGTTTAAATTTCCAGAGTCACAATCCTCTCCAGTGTCAACTACTCCATCACCACAAGGACCTTCTGCTTGCACGGCCTCAACATTGTACCCTTCACACACCTTAACATCTTCTATTTTTAAGAGATTATTACAAGTAATATTTCTTCCATTTACATTAACAACAGGAAACAATTCTACTGTTTTTGGGACAATGTTGGTTGGCTTTACATAACCAATTTGATACTTTTTTATTTCATAAATATTAAGGCTTCTTACTGCAACACCCCAGTCAAAAATTGCATATTCTGATTTTAACCTGTAAATTAATTCCATTATATTTTCGTTGGCCTGGTTCTCGAGTGTTATCTCTACTCTGTTATTAGTATAACAAACCTCTTTTACACCAAAATAAACATCTGCGCAGGCTAATTGCCTCTCAGCTTCCAAGGCATTTTGTTCCTGTAATTCGGTGTAATAATTATAAGCCCAAGAAAATAAGATAATAGCAATAACAATAACCAGCATTACTATAAGGATATTAGAAACCAGATCTGACACCCCCTTTTTTGTACTTTTCAGCTTTTTAGGCATAATAACATATTATATTTATTGTTTATATATTTAACTATGGAAAGATATATAAATAGTTACCATTATATAATAGTATGATTAAGAAAATACTTATTTTTGGAAAAGGATTCTTAGGAAACAGAATAGCAAAAAGCTTGGACAATACATTTCTAACAGAAAAGAGGGTTTCAGGTGATCGAGCGAAGCTGGAAGATTACTTATCTGAAATGTATCCTGATATAGTTATCAATGCAATAGGTAAAACTCATGGACCAGGTGTACCAAGCATTGATTGGTGTGAAAAAAATAAAAAAGAGACCATGAGATCAAATGTCCTTGCTGTTTACTATCTTGCAGAAGCATGTGCAAGAAGAGGTATCTATTTTGTTCATTTGGGAAGCGGTTGTATATACAACGGTAATAATGATGGAAAAGGTTTTTCTGAAACAGACGAGCCTAATTTTGGTTTGAATAGAGAACAGTTCTATGCTACTACAAAGATACAGGCAGAAAGAGCACTCAAGAGATTATCCAAAAAATATCCTGATTTTAAGTATTTGGTACTAAGATTGAGGATGCCTATAGATGACATGCCAAATGAAAGAAATTTGATAACTAAACTATTAGGATATAAAGAATTAATAGACGTTCCAAATTCAATGACTGTAGTTCCTTATATGATGCCTGCAATGAAAGAATTAATGGAAAAAGAGAAGACTGGAATATTCAATTTAGTAAACCCCGGGGTAATATCTGCTGCAGATATCATGAGATTATATAAAAATCTTGTTGATCCAAGCCACGAATTCGATGTAATCTCACTTATGAAATTGGAGCAGGATTTAGTACAAGCAAAAAGATCTAATTGTTATCTAAATACAGATAAATTAAAATTAAGTGGGATAGTGCTCCCAGATATACGTAATGGCGTTATAGGGTGTTTAACAAGATATTCTAAAGTTAGTTAAACATTGAAAAAGGCCCTTTATTGTCATCGTCCTTTTTTCTCTCATTGGGCAGCATAAATGTATTCCTTCTCTCCGAATTTATCTTTTCAGACATTCTTTTTCTAAAGTCAACTATGTCTTTTTCATCAGCTCTTCCAAAATTAAAGTCATACTTCTTTTTTTGCACTAGTTCAGATGCCTTTCTTGATATGATTGAGGGCTGTTCACTTTTTCTCCTTATATGATCTGGTTTTCCCTTGTTATTAAATTTCATAATAAGCTGGATTATTATGGTCAATAATATTACAAAGACTATTCCCAGTCCAATAATATATGCTGTTCCAGGTATCTTTCCGTATTTGTTGACAGCATAATAACCAGTAACATAACCCAATCCATCCAATCCCTTTTCCAGGACATTTCTTGGATCTACTATGCTGGCAGTAAATGTTTTTCCAAGAACATTGATAGCATGGGTTCCATCGTCAAATAAATTGTATAATTCTATGGATGTTTGCTCATCTGGCTTTAATCTTATCCCCTCTGATTTTATCACGCCGTCAGAATCAATATCTACTTTATTGTCATATAACTCATTGCCCATATTTTTTATTATTAGTGTTTGCCCGACAAGATCTACATTAAGAAGCTCCA
Organism: Candidatus Woesearchaeota archaeon; assembly: GCA_018302265.1. Lineage (GTDB taxonomy): Archaea > Nanobdellota > Nanobdellia > SCGC-AAA011-G17 > JAFCDX01 > JAGVZV01. Next base: position 4,612 of record JAGVZV010000013.1, read on the forward strand.
TCTTTTCAACAACAATCTTTTTGGCCAATTTTATGTTCTCTGATTCCATATCAAGTTTCCATTCTCCTGGATTCGCAAATTGTGGCAGTTTATAACTGACAGGGTCTGTTGTTAGCTTGGTATCCTCGTAAACAGCATCCCCATAAACATTGGTTATCTTTAATTTCAGGCTTCTTGATAGAATATCGTGTGCCTGATCATATAAGTTAATTAGTATATTTATTGAATCCTCAGGGACATAACCTGATTTGTCAAGCTCTGCCTCTAAACTTGTTGGAACAGGTGTAATCTCAAAATTTATCACGCTGCTGCCAAAATTACCATTGGAATCTTCTACATTGAATGTGATATTATGATAGTAAGACTTTATTTTCTTGTCCAGAACTGAATTAAATGAGAATTGCCCCTCTTTAACATCGCTTGTATAACTCTGATTCTCGAATAGTATTTCTATTTTAACATCAGATACGCTTGGCCCTGTTTTTTTATGGACACTGCCACCAAGAGCCAAAGCCTCTCCTGGAAGATAAGTAGACTTGCCTGCTTTAGCAGCAATTACAAGCTCATCATATAAAGTAAGTCCAAGTATATTTTCAAATAATTTTTCATTTCCTTTTGCATCGCTTACTTTTACATCAATAGTGTACGCTCCTGCAGGTATGGATGTTAATATTGTTTCATAACTGAAAACTCCTCCAATAATATCCTTTGAATCAACTAAATAGTTTGTACCCTCCTTTTTTATGTATAAAATAGATAATCCATTTACCTCTTCGTTATTGAGATTTTTCAGGCCGCCAGCAATGACTAATTTATCACCCAGCTGAAACTCTTTTGCATTTATATCAAAATTGCCTATTAGTTCCTTGGATATATCAAATCCGGATGTTTCATATTGCTCTATTGGATTGCTGCTAAAATCATTTAATGACAATAAAAATCTACAATTTCCTATTAAAATTCCTGTAACTGGAAGATTATACGAGAATGTTGCTGATTCCTGCGCTTTTATGTTGATTGATTTTGCAGCCAGCTGCTGTGTTTCATTTCCGCAGCTAAGCAGGATGCTGAGTATTCCTTTTGTATCAGCATCCTCCACCAAATAACCAGAAAGTTGTATTGAATCGCCAAGATTATACTGCGTCTTTAGGGTAGAATCCGTATATATGCTGGCAGAAACAAATGGCACGATCAATAGCATCAGCAATAATAAAAGTCCCCTTTTCATTGTTAAATAGTAAATTAACTTGTTTAAATAGTTTGCTACACTCCAACCAACAATTAGATTTAAATACTTCTTTTTATTTTTGTGATTATGTCAGACAATATAGAAACAATAAGGCATTCTATTTCACATGTATTGGCACAGGCAGTTAAATCTTTCCACCCAAAGGTAAAATTGGGAATAGGACCTGCTATTGAAGATGGATTTTATTATGATTTTGATAATTTAAAAATAACAGAGGAAGACCTTAAAAAAATAGAAGATAAGATGAGGGAGATAATAAAAAAGAATATTGGCATTAAAAAAGTTTTACTTACAAAGAAAGAGGCAGAGAAGAGATTAGCTGGACAGAAATACAAGCTAGAACTGTTAAAGAGCTTGAAGGATAAAAGAATAACTTTCTATGAGCAGGATGATTTTATTGACTTGTGCAAGGGACCGCATGTTAAATCAACAAAAGACATCCCTATAGATGCATTTAAGCTGACACACCTAGCCGGAGCTTACTGGAAAGGAGACTCTAAAAATAAGATGCTGACAAGGATTTATGGTGTAGCATTCAACACAAAACACGAGCTGGATAATTATCTGAAAATGAAGGAAGAGGCAGAGAAGAGAAATCACATAAAGCTCGGAAAAGAGCTTGAAATTTTTATGATATCTGACCTAGTAGGAAAGGGATTGCCTATTTGGTTGCCTAAAGGGAACATAATAAAGGAAGAGATAGAAAAGCTGGCAAAAGAAATGGAAAAAAAGGCGGGTTTTATAAGAGTAACAACGCCGCATCTGGCAAAAAAAGAGCTTTACATGATGTCTGGTCACTTGCCTTATTATGAAAACAGCATGTATCCTTCTATGAAAATGGATGATGGAACTTATTACTTAAAAGCCATGAACTGCCCTCATCATCACCTGATTTACAAAAACAAACTGAGAAGTTACAGGGATTTGCCTTTGAGAATAGCAGAATACGGAACTGTTTATAGAAATGAGTTGTCTGGAACATTAGCAGGCTTGTTAAGAGTACGGGCAATGTCAATGAATGATGCGCATATTTATTGCAGAAAGGATCAGATAGAAGAGGAATTTACAAACATTATAAAAATGATAAAAGAGTATTACAAATTATTTGATCTTAAGGATTACTGGTTTAGACTCTCAAGATGGGATCCGAAGCACAAGGAAAAATATATTGATGAGCCAGCAAATTGGAAGATGAGCGAAGAAATATTAAGAAATGTACTAAAAAAATTAAATGTAAAGTTTATTGAAGCAGAGGATGAAGCAGCTTTCTACGGACCAAAGATAGATATTCAATTCAAAGCAGTATCCGGAAGGGAAGAAACAATGTCAACAATACAACTGGACTTTGCAGCAAAAAAAAGATTTGATTTAAGCTACCAGGATAGCAGCGGTGGGGAGAACAAGGATGTATTTGTTATTCATAGAGCACCATTGTCAACACACGAAAGATTTATTGCAATACTGATAGAAAATTACGCTGGTAAGTTTCCAGTATGGCTTAGTCCTGTTCAGGTGATAATAATGCCTATAGCAGACAGGCATTTGGAATACTCAAAAGATATAGAAAAGAAATTACTTGATGATGATGTGAGAGTAGAGGTTGATTCCAGATCTGAAAGCATTTCCAAAAAGGTGAGAGATGCGCAGGTTCAAAAAATCCCGATTATGATTACAGTTGGTGACAAAGAATTGGAAAATAAAACTCTTGCTAAATATTAAGAATAGAAATTAAAATTATAGGTATGCACCAGAGCCACGAATCGAAACATTTATATAGTATTTCTTACTTATCTTACATATAAGAATGAGGACAAAATGCAAGAAGAAATAAAAGAGATTAAAACAGTAACTATAACGGAAAAAGGACAAATTTGTATTCCTATCACGGCAAGAAATTTAGATGGATTCAAAGAAGGCTCTAAGATTAGCATAATTGTTTATAACAATAAAGTAGAATTAAGGCCCTTAAAAAAAGAAAAAATGAATGATGCTTTAATGTGCATGTTAATGAGCGAAGAAGTTTTGTCTAAAAATTGGTTATCAAAAAAAGATGAAGAAGCATGGAAAGATTTGTAAAGGGTGAGGTTGTTGTTTTGCCATTTCCATATACAGATCTGTCTAGTGCAAAGAAGAGACCTGCTTTAGTAATTGCTGTGCTTAAAGGAGATAATCTAATTTTAGCCCAAATTACTACAAATAAAAGGGATGATGAAGATTTAGTCAACCTAAATAAAAATGACTTTGCTTCTGGTTTCTTAAAATGTGATAGCTTTATTATGCCTTCTATTATTTTTACAGCAGATACTTTCAAAATTGAATATAAAATAGGGAGACTTAAACAAGAAAAAATAAAAGAAGTTCAAGATAAACTTTGTGAAATATTTGTTAGAAATTAAAAAGCAGCGTATTGTGTAAAATTATATTCTTTTACACCTTTTGTTTCTCCAGAAGCGAAAATTGTCCAGAATGGTTTTTTGATCTTATAATCTCCAGTCTCAGCATCAACTACAATGGTAACGTCGGTATTCATAGTGAATAAATAAAGCAATTTAGCCGGTCTATTAAAAGTATAAGTATATTCTATTTTATCCTCATTTAAGAATATTGCCAGGCCCTTAAAAAA
>JAGVZV010000009.1:0-37152 GCA_018302265.1 Candidatus Woesearchaeota archaeon
ACTAATGGAAGGCTCAGAACTCCATATCAGGCTTTTATTGAAAAAATGAGGAAAAGTTTATGAACAAGAGCACTAACTTAAATCAGCAAGAGGACATTATTTCTGGATAAGACAATTGATTTAAAAAACCGAATGATTTATATATCGCTAAAATCCAGAATTATCGATAAAAATGGAAGCAGAAAGGCCATTGGACGCGCTAAACAATGCAAGGAACAAGAAGGTAATTTTAGAGCTAAAAAATGGGAAGCAACTAATTGGAACCTTGAAGGCATTTGATATTCACATTAATACTGTCCTGGATGGCACAGAAGAAAGAGAAAACGGAGAGGTTAAGAGAAAACTAGGAACTGCTTTTGTGCGCGGTGATACTATAGTAATGATTTCTGTGGCTTAAAATGGCAAAGGGAACTCCTTCTATGGGCATGAAGTCCGGTAAGAAGAATTTTATCAGATGCAGAAGATGCGGCCGAAGAACCTATCATGTTAAAAAGAAAAAGTGCTCCTCTTGCGGCTTTGGCAAGACAACCAAGATGAGAAATTACAACTGGCGCAACCAGAGAAAGAGAAAGTAATTTAAATCAGGATTTCTGGAATTTTATATGCGGAGATGCCGGAGCGGTCAAACGGGATAATAATCATCCTAGGGTTTAGGCCCTATTGGCTTAGTGCCTGCGCAGGTTCGAATCCTGTTCTCCGCAGATTTTATTAATAAAGAATTCTCCTTATCTCAAACTTATCTGTAATTTTCTTAATGGATTCTATAAATACATTTTCATGTTCGGGGTATATTTCTATTAATCCTGGCTTGAGCAAGTTACCACCATATTTTTTAATCAACCCGTAATTTCCTTTTTTTCCATTTAGCATATAATTAAATCTTATTTTATCCTTCTTTTTTAGATTAATTAAAGAATAGTATACTTGTATTTTTGAATTAAGACCAAATTTTTTTGAAAAGTAATCTCCGGAAATTATGCTTTTCCCATAGAATAGAATATTTTCCTTTGCAAAATTTGATTCATCAAAAAAAGAATATAAATCATAAGATTTTACATGAATTGGGATATCTGAAAATTTTTGTAATTGATTTTTTATTGATTGAGACTGCTCTAATTGTTCTTTTAAAGGTATTTTATTAAAAATTACAGTTATATCTATATCACTGGGATTAGAATTTTCCATTACAGATGAACCGAATTGTACTATATCAAAAACATCCGAACTATAATTCAATTTTGGTTTTTTTTGCCATAAATAGTGCATCATTTTTAATAACCTCTGCTAATTCTTTTGTCATCATTTGGATATAACTATCTTGATAGAAGGGGAAATCTTTGTCTAGAATGTCATAAACATCTGGGAATTTATATTGTACTATTCTGAATCTTTCTGTATGAGAAGAGGGGGTATCTTTTGTATTTTTAATAATAAACAGATCAATCAAGGCAACAAGAGATTTAAAGTATAAAACAACTGCAGAATTATATCTCTGCTTTTTTAATTCGTCTTCTGCTGAATTGAAGTATTCTCTTGCAGTTTTTTCTAGTATCTCTTCTTTTTTCATACCAAGTAAGAATATTTGTAAGTATTTAAACCTTTTTATTACTAGGTAAGAAATATATTATTATAGCTTGTTATTTTATTACTAGGTAAGAACTTTCTTAGAAAACCATAACTGTGCCAGGCTTATCAATAATATAAAAATTAGCAATAAGATGATAGAAATTAAGAATCTTAATCCATACACCTCCCCCATTATTGAAATTATAACAAGCAACTTGATTATTAAGTATATAATAACCAAAAAGAATAGTAATAAGTAAATCAAGATTAACTTCAATTTTAATAGTGAATTAAGAGCCTCTTTTAAAGCTATTTTAATTGGTTTATCCAGTTTTAAGTAGATTATTAGTAAATAATAGAAGATTATGAAGAATAAGGCTGTAAATATAATTGGATCATAGGACAGAATTGATTTTAGCGCTATTAAAAAAAGCAAATAAAACGGAAGAGTGACTATGGAAAATCTTATTAAATATTTTTTAATATCCTTTGAGTCAGATAAATAATAAAAAACTAACCCCTGGAATAGAACCCAAAATATGAATAATAACAGTGGAATCAACAAATATTGGAATAGCATGAATTTGGTTGCTGTTTTTGTCAGTTCGTTTATGGAAGTTTGCAAGTTAGGCATATTTTCTGTCAGGTTATTCTGAATAGCTGTCTGTAATTCCAGAAGTTTTGGTGATGTTTCTTTTAGAAATTGCAGATAATTCATTATCTGTTCTTTTATCAGTAGAAATAGTATTACTAATGATGCGGAAAACAGTACATTCAGGGAAAATACTTTCAATCTAAGATATTTTAGCATGTATAATAAAAATTATAGAGTTTATTAAGATTTTGTTATATTAGACTATTTATATTCTCTGGTATATCCAAATTTTTCATATGCCATTAGGCCATAATTATGCAATTTAGTAAGATTCTTTCTGGTTAATGATTCTGGAAGAAATGGAGATCTCATCCCATCTGAAATCATAATCAGCTCACAAACTTGATGGTTATGATTCCTAAATCTATCATAACGGATATTAATAGAACCTAAAACAGGATCTTCGTATCTTTTTTCTACTGGAAACATCTTTGGATCTGCTGTTAGTTGTATATTTGCATCTGCCATTGGATCGTTAGTAGACCATTTTTGTGTTTTAGTATCCCAATCGTAACGAAATTTAATCTCAGGGTGTCCAAGATATGCTATTTCCTTAGGTGGGACATGAGCATCACAAGATAAGAAAATGGTGTGGTCTATAGTTGCAATATCTTTTATGCTATTTGGAGATTCAATGGGCTTACTTTTACAGGATACTAGGCTAGCCAACGAGATGGTTGCTATTCCAACCCAATATGCTAATTTTTTCATAATTTTTGTATTATAGAAAAGTATTTTAAATTATCTTTTTTAAGTACATACTTCGGATTTTTTATTAGATAAAACTTGTTTTATTACTGGTTTTTGTGTAATTAATTGTGTAAACTGAATCTCACTCAATGGAATTATTACACAACTTCCACTCGTTGCTATTCTATTAGCCTCAAATATATCTTCATTATCTTTATAAGATAAGAAATTTGCTATAAAGTTCTGATCACTAGTTTGGGTGGATGGATAGAAAAGGCTTACTATTCGCATGACATTCCAATCAGATGGTACATGAAAATAATAATCTTTTTCCACTTCAGTTGCACCAACACACTTTGCATTAAAAGCAGACCAAGAACATTTGTTACATTGTCCGCACTCAGTGTTATCATAAATACAATTAGATTGGCAGGATAAACATGTATTTTTATATGTTGGAGGGACTATTGCATTAAACCAGCCAAGCCAATTTTTTGTTCTAAGATAACAATCTAATTGAGCAGTATCAAACTCGTTACACTTTTGTTCACTTTCACATCCCCCTGAAAGCTGATTACAACCATTACAAGTCTTTTCGATTTTTCGAAGTGCTACAATATTTAAGGTTACGGTTTTGGTATAATAATTTATATCTAAAACTTTGTAAGTTATACTATATATATCACCATAATTTATTGTATTTTCTTCATTAAGTTTATATTCTACTTTAGACAAAAGTTTATGATTATCTGTAAGCTCGATACTATGATCTGCTGTATTAACATTGGTTAATTCTATTGTTAAGCTAGGATCATCAACTAGGATATAATTTTTTAAGTAAATTTTTTGATTATAATCTAGAGTAACTTTAGCAGATAAACTTTGTGGAGAAGGACCTATTTTAGAGATACAACCTGAATCAGTCCACATGCAAGTTTCCTGTTCAGTATCACATTCTTCCTTAGTACGAGTTCTACATTCTACTACTACTTTTTCTGCACAAATTCCTCCTTCACAATATCCGCTAGCACAATCTCCATTTATGGAACAAATTTCTTCTATTCCCGATTTAATTTTTTCTGCTCCCGCAGATTGTATGGTCTCTTCTTCTACAGTTTCTGGTTTTGGAATTGTAACTGTTCCAGCAAGTGAAGCATAAATCTCTGCAGTGCTGATCTGCGCAAGTATCTTATAACTAGGATTCAAAGAATAATCTATAAGCGTTTTATATGTGATGCTATCAACTCCGTTTATGAACAAATTAATCAAATCACTTCCTTTAAGAGATATTCTTTTGGCTTCTAACCCTTCATAGTATGCTTTGGCTTTATCCTCGCTGAAGTATTTCTTAAGCTGCTCTTCACTAAGCGTTATTTTTGCATTTAATTCAGCGCTAGTAGAAATAATTCCCTTTTGTATTTCTTCCATGGTTTCTATATTTTTGACGCTGACACTGCTCATATCAATCCAGCACTTTCCAAGGCTATTGCCCTGCTTGTCCTGGCCGCATGTTCCTATATCCTGCCAACGATCAGATTCAGATGCTTTTCCCGGATTTAATACAGAACATGTTCTTATAATTCCGGAGCTTATTAATCCATACTCTTGTGGAAGTATTACTCCTCCAAGAGAAGAGGATGTCCTTGGAACATCAGATACGCACTTATCAGCGCTTGTAATGCTCTTTGTCAGTGCATCACTCTTGACTATTCTATCGTTCAATGCATTAATCGAGTATGCTGTACTTACCTTTCCAAATCCGCAATCCTCTTTTCCATTGATGTAAACACAAATCTTATTCATTCCTCTTGGTCCTAGTTTTTCTACGCTAACATCTCTATGTCCATCATAAGGAACTGTGTCATACAACTGATTAGAATTTCTTACTGTAACAGGCAAAGTTCTTCCTAAATCATCTCTAAGATAAACTGCATATTTAACTCCCTCTCTTGCATATCCTGTTTTAGCTATGTCGGGGATATTCCCTGCATAAATAAAATAATAAACACTGTACATTGACTGCTCGGATGATTGCATTCCGTATTGCGTGCTGTATGTTCTTCCTGCTGTAACAGCCCATGGAGCCTCATCAAATGTTGCAGTGAATTGAGGCGGATTTTCTGCCTCTGCCAACTGATCTACAAACTCTCCAACATCCCCGAATTTTCCGTATATTGCTGCCTCACAGATTGTTGACCCCATTTCAGCTGTTGATCTCCCCTTAAAAGCTGCAAATGCGCTTGATCCGTATTCTGAAGTAAAATATTTTACTGAGTCTGAAACGGCATTTATATTCTGGTTGAAATTTAAGTACTCGCCACCGCTTCCCTCTGTTACGCCAAATACTTTTCCAGATATCATAGCAGATAAGCTCCCGCGCAGCTTGAAAATATTAATCAATTCCTGCCAGAACAACTTACATACTCCTACAGACCTTATCTTGTCGCAGATTCCTATATTCTCGTGATCAATTTTAGCAGCTGATAGGCATTCCTTAAATCCTTCAAGCAGTGATCTGATACTTCTCAAACCAGCCAGTATACCTGGCAGACAAACTGGAACTGGATCATCTGGGAAATTAGGCAATCCCAAAACAATGGATCCAATTATTCCTGTGTCAACTACTGTTCCTCTCGTCAGTGGATATTTTCCTCCAAGATTAAATCTGGATGGAGGGCACATTACAGGATCACATACAGCAAATAAAATCTTGCAATCACTTGGATCCATAACATCCTGGCAGTGGGTTTGCTGTCCTATCTGGGTTATTCTATAAGCAGACTGTGAGCAGGCAAATTCTGTCTTCCCGATTGTTTTGCTCTGTCCATCCTTGCAAGAACCAACACTTTTTGAAATAGTAGTGCACTTACCGCCTATAGCTGCAGTTATTCTGTCCTTTCCAGCTTTTAGCAAATCATCTCCAGAACATGGCTCTCCATCAACTCCAACATTCCAGTATTCACAATCATCCGGGTCTCCAGTTGCATACCAGCTTAGCACTTTTATGAAGTTTCCATTCTCTCCAGTGGGTATACAGTACGGTCTTCCCTCATTATCAAACTGCGCCTTTGCATTTGAAGCATAATTATTTCTTTCTCCAACATCTGTCAATTCAATGGTTTCAAGGGCTGCGTAGAATTGGCCTTTACCATCTTTAAATAATCTGTAATTCTGTTCTCCTGCTTCTAACACCAAAGGTTCTGTTAATTTATTCAAGTTGCTTACACAATCAGGAGTGCTTTCCAATTTTGTATCAACACAGTTTACTTTATAATCGGCATTTAATGGATTGTTGGCATTGTCTCTTTGCGTAGCAGGTAAAAATTCGTACTGTGTTGAAGCCATAAGCTGCCCCTGAGAATCAACAGAGATAAGATTGTATTTATCCCCCCCAGAAGAATATGCCTCAACTTTTATATTTTCTTTATTCGCAAGAGGAGCCATCTTCATTTCTGCAAGCTTTGTATTTATTTCATTGAAATCATCCTCAAGTTTTTTAGTGGCATCTTCGCCAGACCCGTAATATGTGGTATGACGCAATGCAGCCTTGTATTTTGAATTATAACTATTAACAAATTTTGCTTTTTCCTTGTCAGATGAGTCCTTGTTTACGCTAATCTCATTTTTAGTGGCAGTTATTGCTGCGCTCATTGCTTTTTGCTTGGCGGTAATAGATTCTTCAGTTCCTTTACACTCGTCCTGGAGCGATTTTAATCCATCCCCGCTTAATTTTTTTTCATATAATTTACACTTGTAAAGAGCCAGCCACTCGCTTGATTCAATTTTATCTGCAGCGCCTAATTCCATCGTGTTTTTATCAAATCCTTGCGGGTAATACGGAGTTAGCTCTTCAACTGAGGAAAAACAGTCTTCTCCCTTTTTATTGCATTCTAAAACCTTTTGCTGTTCTTGTTCAAGAACATTCAATTCATCTTCTATCAGTTTAGCATGATTATTCATGCACTTATCAAATGTGTTCTGTCCAAGAGCAACCTCTTTTTCGCATATTTTATTGTAACGTGGCATAACATCCTTTCTGGCCATATTTCTATCAGCTCCGGCAAGGAATGAATTTTTGATAGTCACCCATGCAAACGTTGCAAAGCAGACATACTTCCAGGATTTTATCATGCTGTCTAACTGGCTTATGTATCTGTCAAGAATTTCTATCTGTTTTGTTGTCTCATTGATCATCTTGTCTATTTGACCTGGAGTCCATTGAACCAGTCTCTTCTCTATAGGAATGTGTATCATAAAAGAGGATTCAGAATAAGTATCTCCTCCGCCAGGCATTACAGTAACATAAGCGCTTTTTTTTGAATCAACTTTTTTAAGAGTCAACTGATGTCCATCCACGTCCTTATTTTGCTCATAATCTAAATACAGAGTTTGACTTCCACTGGTTTTTCCCTGCACATATTTTTGGATAACGACACGTTCTGAATAAATATTAATAACTTTCCAATAAGATATAATTTTTCCATCTTTGTCTGTTTCTTTAATATTTTCAACAGTATCTCCTTCATAATAAATACCAGAAGCGGAACTAGCTCCAGCCTCTCTATCTTCTATTGTAGCAGAAGTTTTATCAGTGACTGGAGGAATAATCACATCAAGCAGTGTAACCCTAACACCCTCATCCTCCAAGTAAACAGGCTCGGATTTTGATTTGCTGAATAATTGATTTTCTATGGCAGATATTGATTTTTCTACAGATGCAACATTGGAAACTCTTTTCAGGTAATACAATGCCAAAGACCTTGATGTGTCCATGTCCTCATCAGTCAAGAAATCAGAAAGCGAGAAATAAGCCTCTCCTATTCCCCTGTACACCTGATCCCTTATGTTTACATCTTCAGTCATAGCCTGCTCGTAGTGGGATATTGCTGTGCAGTATAATTTTCTTGCATTAATCTTTTTTATGTCATCAGTCTCATCTGATTTTATCAAGTCAGATAGTTTATTTTGCAGTTCGGAATCATCTTCATTGATTAAAGCACTTTCATCACATATATTTTTCTTGTTTTCTTCTAAATTCTCATCTGTCGTCTCCTCCTTGAATGTTGTTCCCTTCTCGCCCTCCTGTTTTTTTGTTAGCATCAGTGTTCTCTTTTCACCGACGCCATTCCTTAGTATAACACTATACTGTTTTTCTCCTGGATTTTTTGCAGTTTGCTCAAGTATGTTATAAACTTTCCAATTAGAACCAGAAGCAATGCTCATATCCTCAACAATAATCTTGTAATCAGTTCCGTCCATTGACTCAACTTTTAATTTAACTTCCTTTTGTATATCTCCAATCTTATTCAATTTTATTCTTACCTGATCATGGAAAAATGCCGAGGAACCCGGGATTGTTATGGTTTTAATATCTCCTTTGCTCAATAATAAAACCCCGCGTTCATTGTATCTCTCTAAGTTCTGATTTTCCTCTTCAGAACTGAACAACAACCCAAGCGGGGATATTGCAGAATCATAAACCTGGATTTTAGCCACATTATTTTCTATATCCACTAACCTCAGATAGCCCTTTCCGTTCCAGAATGAATTTTTATATGACTGACCTTTCCATTGATCCTCATTTAATTCTCTCAGAGCGAGGTCTGATGATGAAGCGCCTGCAAATCCACGCATGAGATCAAAATATATCCTTGCGCTCATGTTAAGAGTTATTTCTTCAGGAACTTTTGTTTCATCTTTTATCTGCCTTAGTGTAACAATTACATAACCCAGATTGTCTATAGTCAGTGATCCCTTATTTGGCTGTTGGTACTTAATTCCTCGGACATAGCTGCTGGATGATCCACTAGGAGTTACTACAACCCTATTTATATTTGGATTAGAGATGAATGGTTCTGTTTCTGGAGCATTTTCACCCATAAAACTTCCAAGGGTGATACCTTTAAGAAAAACATATACTGGAACATCTGTTGCCTCTATTTGTGTGCTTACAAGCGAAGCTGGCTCGTTATTAACAACATTTATGCTGATAACTTCTCCTAAATCTTCTGAAATTGTGCTAGATGATTGGGCATAAACAGACATAGGTGTTACTATCATTAACAGCATCAGTGTTAGTGCCATTAATTTTTTACTCGGGTTCTTTAAAGTATTTGGATCCTGCATTTTTTGATATTGAAGAGTATAATAGATTAAGAGACTCGTATGTTCCTGGGATGTGGTCTGCCATTGTATAGAATGTAATTGAATCCTTCTGGTATAAACCCTCTCTTGTCAGATCCCATGTGAAATCAGCTCCGCCCTTCAGCACTTCATTAACAACAATATCATCTATTTTTGTTGTTATACACTGCCTGTCTTTTAGCAATCCTCCCCAGATTGTATTTTTTGGAGTTTCAACACACTTTTCTATTTTTTGTCCGCGTATTGTTATTGGCCATGTGCTGTTCCCGATGATGAAAGATTTAACATCATAAGTTCCAGGAATTAAATCTATTTCAGTATTTCCCGGATAGACAAAGGACGTTGAAAAATCATTATCCTGATTCTTCAATTCAAATATGATGGTTTCTGAATCATAAGGGTCCCTTATTGTCCCATCGTCTTTTTCAATTAATTTAACGCTTATTTTTTTAGTTTTATAAGGCTCAAGTATTAAAGAGACAACCTGCGGCTCATTTGTCGAAGCAAATTGCTGCGCATCATAATACCCTGCCTTTTCCCCCATTACTAAACCATTAAGACACTGTGGGAACAATGCTGTAAGTGATCCTTCTTCACTTTCTCCGGTAATTCCAATCTCGCATTTGGTGGTAATGCACTTGTATCTAATGTCCACTCCTGATAATGGAACAAGCAATCCATTTTCATTTGCTGCAAATGTGTAAACACTGACATTTGTCAGAGGATATTTGCATATTGGAAACTTAAAGTCCGGCTGGTCATATGTCCCAAATACATTTTTCTTTGGCTGGTTATTATCAATGATTATCAGATTAGCAAACTGGAATGAAAATCCCTGGCCATCCAATGCGCTGGGATCAATTAAACTCATGAGAACAGGGAATTTTACATCGTAAACAAAGTGCCAGTTATTAATGCATAAAACAGAGCTTAAAATTCCAGAGACTTGGTCTGAGAATTTTTGCGTCAATTGATCGCTCTTCATGATATTGCCTTCAGAAGGAAAAACATCAACGACCATTGGCCATCTAGAAGAATATAAGAACGAGGATTGTAAATTTGCCACACTCATTCCTGGATCGATATCAAAATACTCATTGTCAGGATTTGGGTCTTCGTATGCTCCCTTCAAGCGTACAGCATTTATGTTACTTGAAATAATACTTTTCATGCTCCTTATTACATCCTGTTTTTTCCAGACGCTTTTTGTACAGCTAAATTCTGTGCCAGAAACAGGAATCTCAGGGAAGGCAACCATTGCATCAAATGCTTTTTCTTCAAAGAAGTTTGTCTTATCCTCTTCTGCCTGGACATTCTTTGCTATTTTGTACATTCTTCCAAATGGAACTTCCAGATTGGATATGATTGGATAATCATCCAGATTAAAAGTCAAGCCCTTTGTGGTTATTTTAATTGGATCCAGATTAAAAGTCAAGCCCTTTGTGGTTATTTTAATTGGAAGCGTTACTTTGGAAATAACATTCTCGTCCTGTATTAAAACATCTGATTTAATATTGTAATTAACATCAAACTCGTATCCCTGCTCAGCAAAATCACTAAGGATTTCAGTACAAGATTTAATATTCAAGATCAAATAATTCTCAAGCTGTTTTCTTATTTCTTCCAGCGCAGGCACTTGTCTTGTCTGGATTCCATTGGCTGTTTCATAAAACCAGTACGGAACTTCTATTCCAGGAGAGAGTTCAAGCGTGCTGGAAAAAGGCCTTTCTGGATTTAGCCAGCCAGTGTCACTGCTTCTGCTGTTAAAAGTTTTAAGCATGAATCAAAGTGCTCTTTTACTGATTTTATCTGCTCCGGCACTTGAGCTGCTCTTTCAGCCTCTCTTTCCAAAGCAGTTTTTAGTATATACTGATTAACAACAAAAACACTGCCTATTACAAGAAGTATTATCAAACCCGCTATCATAAAAGTAGTTACCTGCCCTCTTTTTTCCATGTTTATACTCAATAAAACAAGGTATATAAAGTTTTTGAATAGTTATTTAAAGATGTTAAAAAAGCCTGAATTGCTAAGCCCTGTATCTGACTTTACCAGTCTTGTTTCTGCTATAAATGCAGGAGCTGATTCTGTATATTTTGGATTAAAAGAACTGAACATGAGGATAAATGCAAAAAATTTTAGCCTGAGTGAGATAAAAAAAGTTGTCAAGATTTGTCATAGGCACAAAATAAAGGCGTACCTAGCATTAAACACAATTATTTATGATTCTGAGATTAAAAAAGTAATTAAAATACTAAAAAAGGCAAAAGAATTAAGGATTGATGCAGTAATTTGCTGGGATAATGCGGTTATTTTAGAAGCAAAAAAATTAAAGATTCCAGTTCACATTAGCACACAGGCATCTGTTTCAAATTCTGAATCAGCTAAATTTTATAGATTTCTTGGAGCAAAGAGAATTGTTTTAGCAAGAGAATTAAGTCTGGAACAGATTAAAAAGATAAAGAAGGATGCTGATATTGAGATTGAGTGTTTTATTCATGGAGCAATGTGTGTTTCAATATCCGGAAGATGCTTCATGAGCCAGTTTGTTTTTGGAAAATCAGCCAATAGGGGAGATTGTATACAGCCCTGCAGAAGAAGATACTTGTTAAAGGACATTGAAGAGGGTTATGAACTGGAACTTGGAAATAATCATGTTCTCAGTCCAAAGGATTTATGCACACTACCATTTATTGAAAAACTGATAGAATCAAATATAGATGCATTCAAGATAGAGGGGCGTTCAAGAAGCCCTGAATATGTCAAGGTTGTTACTGAATGCTACAGGAAGGCGATAGATGCCTATTTTGAAAATAAGTTAACAAAGGAATTAAAAAATAGACTGATGCAAGAACTGAAAAAAGTCTACAATCGAGGTTTCAGTTCTGGATTTTATTTAGGGAAGCCAATAAATGAGTTTATAGAATCTGACAACCAGTCAAAAACAAAGAAGGTTTTCATAGGGATTATAAACAATTATTACAAAAGGAATGGAGTTGCTGAATTCAAACTGTTTACAGGGAAACTGAAAGTTGGTGATACAATAATGATACAAGGACCAACAACAGGGGTCATAGAACAAAAAGTAAGATCAATAGAAATAGAACATAAAAATATCAGTTCGGTAAAAAAGGGAAATAGCTTTGGAATAAAAATAGATAAAAACGTAAGAAAAAACGACAAGGTTTTCTTGATGAAATAAATGGGCCCGAGGAGATTCGAACTCCTGATCTTCGCTACGTCCTCGCCTGAATTTGTTTGCATCCAAAAAGCGACGTCTTAGCCACTGGACTACGAGCCCTTGATTAAAATAAAAATTAAGAATTTATAAAAGTAAGCCTCTAGGGGGATTTGAACCCCCAACCTACTGCTTACAAGGCAACTAAGCTTTTCATTTGCTCTGCCATTGAGCTATAGAGGCATAATAAAACTCAAGAAAAACAGTTTAAATAAATTTCTATTTCACTCTTTTTATAGTCTTTACAAGAACATAAGAAAGAGGATAAATCAGCTTTAATTCCTTGTGCATATTCTTCTGGAATTCAAGGCTAACTACCATATTCATCAACTCATTATAATTATTATTCTGGACATGGGTTATTAAAAACTCCTTCATTTTAGCTCTTACAGCAGTCATAACAGAATTCTTCGTATCAAACTTTGTTAGCGCCAGTGCCTTGATTATTATATCTACACCATCTTTTGTCTTTAACTGAAGAGACTGCTCTATCCTTACTTTAGTCATTCTGTTCAACCTCTTTAAGTATGATGGAACCAGACTATAACCAAACATCTCAGTAATTGCCTTATTTTCTCTTATTGAAGTAACCTTAAGAACAACATTCATATTTTGCTTTTTTGGATCATCAGTTATAATAGACAGAGTCATGGTTATTAATTTATTTAGAACTTGTTCGGGTAAGTACACATTAGTCTCTCCAACTTCCCTAGATCTAAACATTTCTGGGGCGACTATTGAAACCCATATCTTCTTTGCCTTTTTCTTTAGTGCTTCTGATATTGCCATATTTTTTTCCTAAAAATAAGATTAATAAAGCTTTCTATTCAATTCCTGACAGAACCTCTTTTATAGCTTTTATAAATTCCTGCTCCTTATCCATAGTCAATAAACACCCGGCAGCGCTAGTATGGCCGCCAGATTGGATATCCACTTTTTCATGTATTTTATCCAATAATTTCTTCATGTCTATAGTGGAATTTACTCCCCTCACAGACACCTTTATCTCATCATCAGATGTATAAGCCATTGCTATGATGAGTGTTCCATCGGGGTACAGATTAGATTTAGATATTATGCTGGTTAAAACCCCCACAAGAGTATCACGAATATTATGCTCTGTGTTAAACAAAACGAAATTCTTCTCTTCCAGGACAAGGCCTTCTTTTCTTTTTGCATAGAACCAATTTAACGCGTTTATTATTTCACGCTTGTAATCCATCAACAGACTGAATGCCTTTGTTTTTGAGTTTTTATCATCCAAGCAGACTCCAATCCCCAGGCTTGGCTTTCCCAGTTTACCACATGCATTTAACAGTGTAGCAAACTCTCTTGCATTTCTTGTTGGAGATTGTTCATCTTCATTAACGAAGGTATAAATTTCACCAAGAACATCTTCTGGATTTTCCTCGCTGCCCATCCTTCTTAACACAATTCCTGTAACCAAATTTTTAAATTCACTCTGGTTTAAGTCGCATAATCTTCTCCATTTATTATCGGCGGTTTTAACAGGGATGTTTAATTCATTAAGCAACTGTATTGCTCCCTCTTCAGAACCAGTAACTCCTGGGATAAATGGATCTGTGCTATATTCCAATAATTTATGAACAGGTCGTGTTTGCGCACCAAACATCCTTAATCCAATCTCTATTTTTAATTTTCCTGATATTTCTGCATCTTTAATGATCTCTTGATTAATTCCGCTAAATTTTTTTGTATCATTAATATAATCCTCTTGTATGTCTCCTATGGCCCCCACAAGAGCCAAGTGAGCCATGTCCTTGTTTATATCATTCAGGAATTTAGAGAACAAATAAACAACACCCGAACCGGCTATTTCCTTTGTCCCATCAATGCCAAAAGCATGCGGATTTACCAGATTTAAATCTGTAGTCAGCTTTTCAGGGATATGGTGGTCCAATATAAATACCTGCCTGTTAACCAGCGCCTTTTCTATCTCGCTGATTGAGCCAGAACCCAAATCTGTGAAAAAATAGATTTTATAATTTTCATTTGAGAATTCATTCATCCTTTGCTTGGAAATCTGTTTTATTATTGACAAAGAAAATTTTATATTTTCTCTCATGAAAGCCTTGGCAAGTATAGAAGCTGCTGCTATGCCATCTGCATCAAGATGGGAAATAATCCTGACTGGAGTTTTTTCCAGAGATTTAAATTTCTCAACAATGTTGTTGATATGATGATAAAATTCGTTATACTTATCCATTATAATCAGCCTAAACCGATAAGCAATTTGGCCTTGGATCTGTCATATTTCCAGTCTTTGGGTATTCTGCCCGATTTTTTGTAATATTTTGATAATCTGTGAATTTTGGACTCGGTCAATTCTAATCCGCGTTTAGCAGGAATATCTTTTTTATTATTTTCCAGGTGCTTTGAAATTGTGATTTCTTTTTTTATCAGCGCTACAAGATCTTCCGGAATATTTCCAAGAACCTTGTTTTCTTTTAGTATTTGGGATATCTTTTTGTTGAGTATGACTTGGACATCGGGGATGCCATAACTATCTCTCAGAATAACCCCTATCTGGCTTGTGGTTTTTTCTTCCTTGACTAATTTAAGTATAATCTGCTCTATTTCCTTTTCCTTGTATCTTATCCAAGTAGGCTTTACTTGTTTGGATGGTTTCTTTGAACCAGATTTTCCTTTTTTCCTGCTGTGCATTCTTGCCATTTTAATATGAAACCGAGAACATGCTTATTGGTATAAACAAGCCTTAACCGGTTTATCCTACTTTTTCTTATAGAAAGTATTTATAAAACTATCTTTTTAGAATAAGATTAACAATTATCTTCTCTTTTTAATCTTCGGTTGGATCCATATTTATTCTTAGTTTTTAGAATATATAAAGATTTTGATAGCCCTAGGAGGATTCGAACCTCCGTCACAGGCTGACCTTGTTTAATACTCCAAAGGCCCGTATCCTTGGCCACTAGACTATAGGGCTATTATTGAATAGATTGAAATTATACTTTTAAATCTTTGTATAAATTTCGAACGGTAGTAATACTTATATATTAAATAAACTTAGATTATATATGAAAGAATTAGATAATTTATCAAAAAAAGAACTTCTACAGTTATTATCGATAATTGTTTTAAGTGATGGAACTATAGCCAAAAAGAAACAATATTTGGGTCCAATTAAATTAGAAACTGTATATTATAATAAATGTCAACACAGTATGTTTAAACAGATATGTAAAAAATTATTCAATAAAGAATTACATGAATATATTTACTTATGTAATAATAAAAAAATAATAAGTTCTAGATTATATGGAAAAAAATATGTAAAAGAATTATTGAGATTATCTCCTTCTTACCAAACTTCTCCAGGACCTATTTTATCCAAAAAAGAGTTTTTAGATTCTGCACAACCTTCTATAAAACATATTTTAGAAAATAAAAATATTAAATTAAAACGATTAGCATTAAGAACGTATTTTGATTTTGATGGTAGTATAGTTCCATCATTTTATATGAAATATAAAAAAGATAAAAAGAATGGAAAAATATATTCTTATTATCAGATACAATTTGAATGCCCTGTTTATATATCAGAAACTAATCCTTATTTAATTAAAGAATTAGTAGTTCTTTGTAAAAATTTAGGATTAAATGCGGTAATTAAAAAGGATAAGAGAAATTGGAGTGGAATAGAAGGGTTAAGAATTTCTGAATTAAAAAGTATTAAAAAATTTATAAGTTGGGGTGGTCCAATCAGCGGAGTTAAAATATCATTAAAAAGTCATAGATTTTTTGGGAAAACTAAAAAATTAATTTGTAATAGAATAAATTATATCTTAAATAAAGGGATACCCCTATCTTATTATTTTAAAGATGAGAAGGGAGCTTTAGAAAAGAAAAAAGAATTAGATAAATTACTCTTTTTGAAATAAGTTTATAAAACCATTTTAAGAAGATAAAACACATCAAATCCGCTTAATAATAAAAATAATATAATCTCCAAAAATGTTCCTGTCTTAATAAAACCAGACACTCTAAAAGTCGTGAATGGATGCAAGAAATTAATTCCTTCTGGTGTAAATGCATCTATTAAAATATGAGATGAATAACCAACAAGTGCTGCAATTCCAAGCAGATTATAGCTCAAATAATTAAATAATAAGAATAATCCTATTGGAGGAAATATAGTATGTAAAATTCCTCTATGATCAAATATTTTTGAAATAAATTTTACGTGCTTTCCTATTTTTGAATCCCTATTGTCTATATCGGGGACTAAAGAAACAAAACAAGCAACAAAAATAAACAACACAAGACTTGATGGATGCAAGTATTTAGCAGATACCAAAGATGCCATCAAGGCAAATGCGACATGAGTGTAAAACATCATTTTATTACTGACTGTGCTATTTCAACTGGATCTGCCTCTTCTATTCTATTGGCTACGAACTCCAGCCTGTTAAACATCTCGTTTCTAGTAACACGACCCTTGATTATTAATTGTTTTCCAAGAATCTCCAATTTTAATTTATCAAATTTTTCGGGTGAAGTTTTTATTTCTTGTATTTCATCCATTGTTTTCTCCAGCAAGTATTCTGCCTGTTCTCTGAATGCCACTATACGAATATTAGCTGTGGAATCATCAAAGAAGAAATTTACAAGCGGAACTTGCTTTGGGCTTATTACCCCGTGTTCAGCGCAATTAAAATTTCCCTCATTACTTTTTACTCTTTTTCCGCAAGTAGGGCAGACTTCATAAGATCGTGGCTCAAATAATTGCACTACTGTCCCGATAATTTCCACATGGTCATCTGGGTTTAATTCAGATATATTCTTTCTTAGTAATTGCTGTCTTACTAAAACATTGTCTATGGTTTCTCCTTCTGGATTTATTATTAATTGAGCATTATTCCCAAAATGTAATTCTTTAAAGCCATTGTTTTCCTTACAGTAAGCTCCCTTGATTTTTACTATATCTCCCTCTTTTAATGATTTTAAGGCATCAATTGCAGTTTCATCCCATAAGACTAATCTGGTTGTTCCAGTTTCATCACCTATAAGGATAGAAGCGACCCTTGATTTTTTTCCGTTTCTTATAAATTCACGGGTTTCATAAATGCTCATAACCTTAGCTGTTATCCCGACTAGTTTCATTCCTGGAAGAACATCTTTTATCTTCAGAAATTGGGGTATTGTTATTAATTTCACCCCTAATTCATTTGCAACTATATGCGCTGCTCCTTCCTTGCTTATCAGATCAGAAAGGTCTTTTAATTTTATCTTTATCTTCTGGTCTAACTCTTCTTTAGAAATATTAGTCTTTTCTAGAATTACACTAATTATCTGTTCGTATGTTAAATTAAACAATTTTATGACCCCTTTTAACTCAATCCTACAGATTCCAAAACAAATTTTATTTCCATTTGCCGTAATGTGCACGGATTTTTTATTGATGATACATCAAACTTTATTAAGTTATCGCTTTTAGAACCTAATAATTTTGTTTCAACATTGCAAGCATCCACTGTCTTGCCATTGTTTATGCAAGTCAGATATTTTTTTGCCAGTATTACTGTATCAGTGTAATCTTTTATGTTTGACGCTATTTTTTTGTTTAAATCAACTTTAAAATCATATTTTACACTGATTATTGATTTATCATCTATAGTTTCAATCAAAATCGGGTCTGAAACAAGGAAAAATCCATCATCTGACAACTTGAAGGTGTACTTAAGGTTCTTCAATCTTGTATTGTAACTTATATACCTTCTAAAATTTTCATCAAAATACTTGTTAAATGAATTTACCATATTGTTGTCTGGATTGCAATTATCCGGATTAAAACTCCAAAGGGGATAATTTCCCTTTAAACAGCCAACTCCTTTATTAGAAAGATCTTCCATGGAATCGCAAAATGCCAGTCTTGCAGAATCCTCTACAAAGAAATAATCCTTTTCATTTTCAATCAGAGTATTTATTATAAATCCTGCTCTTTCTCCTACCAATTCATCTCTCTCCTTTATTTTATTCTTATAAAATGTATATCCTAATATGCCCACTATTAAAATTGTGAAAATTGCTATCATTGGCAAAAATTGTCCTTTTTTCATTTTATCCTGCAACAGTATATTCTGTAGTATACGACTTATCTTGCTCTCCTGTTTCCAAAGAGACCGATATTGTAGCTCCTTCCTGGAACGGAATAAATTGTTTTGCGCTTAGCGAGGGTTCATCAAACTGCCCTTTTTCTGCTAACAGAGTATCTCCTATTTTTAATTTGTAATTATAACTTTTAAAAACCGCATCCATAATTTTTTTTGTTTCTTCTTTCATTGGAGTTTCATACTTAAGCTTGTTTATACTGTACAATCTTGCTAAATCAGAAATAGTAATGTATGTATTTTCTACAACAATTGGAGTTCTCAAATAGTTCAGCAATATAAGATCTAAATCAAGTCTGTCCTGCGCAGTAATACTCTGTTGTATTGGACCATAGGAGGGTAATTTTGATTTAACTGCAAGGGGGGTTACAAAAAAAAACCAGTAAAACAATAATGTTAGTATAATTAGCAAAAATGCTACCATACCAAAGATTGCCAGTTCCTGACCCTTTTTATTTAGTACGATCTTCTGCACCCCCACCACCCATGCTTCCACCACTTAATGTTGGAAGTATTACTGTTTGCTCTTGATTTATTATTGAATACTCAAATATGACAGGTTTATCAATTAGCAGCAAATAATCTGAAGAAGAATAACAACTTAATTTTTCATTTTGTATTTTTGCACTGCACAATGGAAAATCTGAAATAAATTTATCTTTATTTATATATTTATCATTGAGTGCCTTTCCATTTAGATCTCTAAGAGTGACATTTATTTCAAGATTTCCAAAATCAAAACAATTTTCCAGCTTATCCAGTTCAGATGTGTCTATAATTCCAAAGTGATCATTATAAGCAAGACAATTATATATATTATACATGATTAGTTGAGATTCGAATTTCTTTACATCTATTTTTCTTGATAATACCATAGAAATACCGCCAACAATAACTAAGAGAATTATTATTAGAATACCTATTCTTAAGAACCACAAAGGCATATCCATTGCAATATTAAATTGTCCCTTTTTCATTGGATATTTTTATAATATTCCCCTCCTTTTTGAAATTTATAAATAAACTTTTTATATCGTTGTTTTTAAAATCTAAATCGCTAAAACAATACAATGAATAAGGATTTAATTTTTCATCCTGTTCATTTGCACTGATAATACATGGTTTATTATTAAATGATATTGAATAACCCTCTTTTGCAAATGATGTTTTTACATTCAAATCAATTGGAGATGCAGATATAGAATCTATTAGAAAGGCAGAATCTATTGCAAGCCTTTGCATTTCGTATCTAGCATCTTCTCTTACTTGGACAATGAAGCTAATTACTATTGCTCCTACTACAGCAGCGAGTACTATATAGAATAAGAACAGATACTCTTTTTCCTGGCCCCTTTTATCCATACTAATCAAAAATTAATTGAATTTATATTAGTTTTGATTATGCAATTAATGTGCAATCATATCCATATTTATACATGTCCCCACAACCACCAATTGTCGCAACAACCGTTGGATGAATTGGAAGGTCAATCTTAGCCCAATCAAAATTTGGAGATGGATCCCATTTTCCTATATCTGTAATTTGGTAATGTCCTTTGATATGCTCATCATCTAACTTTAGATTAGGATATCTTGGTACTATCTCTTGGATTAATTGTCTGATAGCATCATATTGTGCAGACGTATAAAGATCATTTGCATTACCTGTATTTACTATTTCAATACCAATAGATCTAGTATTATAATTTTTGGCGTGCCAGGCTATTTTATTTTCGGGGGTTAGATAATAAATTGTTCCATCCTTATCTACAATATAATGTACAGAAAGTCCTCTCTGAATAAATGTATCATAAGCGCCTTTGAATGTAGATGACCCAGTATGATGTAACACTATCAAATCAATTTGATCTCTCCCCCTGCAACCACCTGTTTTTAATGTGTCATAATAATTTAAATTTAAATTTATTGCTCTTTGCTCGAGTTGGAAACAGTCGAATGATTGTTTATCAATTACATCGGCTTCATTTGTATCAAATAACTGTCCAAGTGGAGTTTTTGATATAGTTAATTTATTTTTTTCTTTTTCATAATAGATTATAAAAAAATCTTCTTCTGATTCCACATACTTTTTATCAAAACCTATTAAAGAGATTGAAGTAAAACTTAATTCTTTGCAATAATAGTTCTTTGTGCAGCTATTTTTTGCCTCGTCATACTCGCAGATGCATAACTCATTTTTATTAATCATATCTGATAATGGAGGGGCTATCCCAGGGAGATTATTTGCATTTTTATCAAGTATAGCAAAAATGCAATTTCCCTTTCCAAACTTAATTGGAGTCTCAGATTGGACATTATCACCCAACACATTCAGTTCACTTACCATAATATCAATAGAACTCTTGGATGCATCATCAATACATGCGGCACTTTTACCAAAGAACAAACTTGCAATTGCTTTTAATGGGAATAATAAAACCACTAAAAAAACTAGTCCGATCATAAGACCTATTAAAAAATTTTTAGTTCCCTCTTCCATTTTATCCTGTCAAAGATTTGATAATGCTATCAAACTTACCAGCTATTGTGCTTGCGCCGCCAGTGAATATTAATACTAAGATAACAAGAACAATTATTGCTATTATAGTTAGTATAATTGTATTTAAAGCAAGCTCAGAACCTTTTCTATTCATTTTGAACACTGGATTACACTGCACTCTATACCTATACTGCTGCAAGTCAGTCCTTTTTCGTTTTCATCATATATACCATTAGCATTTATATCAGCTTGGAATTCAGAAAAGCAGAAATTCTGCATAAACTGATCCCTTAGTAAGGCACTATTTGATGTCTGGTAACTAGTACAGAAGGAATTACATCTAGCATTTGCTTCTTGGAGATCTGTTAATTGAGCGCCAAAAAAGGATTGGATTTTATTGGTAAGTGAAGCCATTCCACCTGTGAAAAATAAAGCAATGATAACCAAGACAATAACAACAAGGATTGTAATAACTATTGTGTTCATAGAAAGTGATTGTCCTCTTTTATTCATTTTAACACCTTGTTAATTATTTACTAAATTAACTATTTAAAGGTTTTGGTGAACATTTGTTTAGAGAGTTTATAAAAGCCTTTCCCTCTTCTGATAGTTCATCCTTAAGTATGAAACAAATATTGTTACCCTTCTTGTAAACCATTTTATTTCGGTCTAAAAAATCTAGGCTTACTCTTTCTGGTACAGGCTCTATTATATTTGAGATGCCCGAACCAACTTTAACTTCAGTAGCTCCAGTCTCATAAGAGAGTTTTATCGGGGATTCTGATAGAATTATATCTATTCCTTGTTTATTTGGACCGGTTATAATCTGATCTAATCCAGTTGTATAAATATTACCGCTATCGTAAGTTACATAACAAAATATATTTTTCCCAGTCAAAGATTCTCTATTTTTGGGTATATTTGTTTCTTCTTTGGATATTACCATAGTATTCGGAGTTATAAAAGAGAGTACATACCCTGGAGAAAATGTCAGAATTTGTAGACTGCATATACACCCATCGTCATTGGAATCAAAACAATCTTTATACTGAGAAATAATATCTTGAAATTCTCCTGAGATGTCTTTTACACTGTCTGTAGTTTGTCCTCCAAAGATACCATCTATGATATTATCTATATATTTTTGTACTCCTTCTGAAACATATCCTGCCTTCATTAAAAAAAGTACTAAAACTATTGCAACTATGACGATAATAATAATTTCTGGAACCTTTGATGTTGTCATTTAATTTTTACCCTCCGAATCTTAATAAACTAGCAAATTTTTCTAATATAGACATAATCTTTTCTTTTGCAAAATAAATTATTGTTAAAATAAATACTAAAACAAGCAAGGCTATGAACAGCTTCATTAGTGTTTCCCATGCAAAATCCCCTTTTTTGTTCATTTTGATTGACACCTTTTGATTATTCCATCTGAATTAGTAACTAATAATTGTGCAGTAAAGTCTGTAGATGGATTGTATGCTGCTTCTCCTATTAAAAGAAATCCAGCTCCTGCTGCGCCAACCTTACAAAAAAGAGGGGCGAATGGAGCAGTTATTCCTCCCATCAAGGCTAATCCTCCAGAAACAATGCACCCAGCTAAAGGCGCGCCAATTGCTATTCCTACTTCTTGGAGTTTAGTAGATCCTAAAAAATCAAATCTACTCCCGCGATTTATTAAATATACTACATAAATGGGGTTGCTTAGATCAAGTTTATTATATTCATTCAGATTAGTTTTATCGAACGTTTTTGGGTATAAAAATTCAGCATAAGTCATCCCAGAACCAAGGGGTTTTTCTTTTAACAAATAGTCTCCTAATCCAGTTATTTCCATATCTTTTAGCGAGGGATCTGTTCCAATAATCTTGCTACATAAAAAGCAATAAGTTTCTCCAGAGAAATCCCTATGAAATAAAAAATCTATTTCTCCCTTTCCAAATTGGTCCCAACAATCATACATATCATTAGCTATTAATTTTTTTACATTTTCCAAATCCTTTTTACTTTTTATAAATTTATAATCAGTGCTACATCTCAAAGGAATATCAACAAACTCTGTTTCAGGGGTTATACTCAATTTAGTAGTCGCTTTTAATTGAACACTCTGCTTACAAACTTCTTTACTTGTAACATCTTTGGTTATATCTGACCAGGTTTTAAGGCCGTACATCATTACAATTAATCCTGCAAGTGTAACAATCAATACAACCAGTACAGCTGTTGTCATTGCCTTTTTCATTATAAATCACCCACTATCAAATAAACAAGTCCAATGACTATTGCAGTCAACACACCTGCAAGTATCAAGAATAAGATTAATTTATTCAAGTTATTTGGTATCATCTCTTCCATGGTACATGACTCTGTTTATTATATATAAAACTTATTATAGTGTTGCGGGTATTGATTTTAAAACAGTCGAGGCTAGCAAGCTGAACAATATTATAACAATGAATGAAACCAAGGTGTATAGTATGGCTCCACGAATCATATTCTTACCAAGCAAGTAATCCTGATTCAACCTGTCAGAACCGTTCTCTATTCCATTTGCTAGTATTGTAAGTATGAATATAATTTCTATAACATATATTCCTACAACCAACTGAAAATAATACGGGGAAATGATCTCGCTGACATTGAATATCTGAACAAACTGCTGCACATTGTTAAATCCGGTTGCATCATTGGTTGCATTTGCTCCATAATTAGAAAAAATATCTCCCATATTTACAATAACTCCAACTATCATTGAACCAATACCAACAACAATTCCTGCAATAACAGGAGCCATGAAGGATATCTGGGATTTCATTGAAGAAACTATTTCTGATAGCAGGTCTTTTAGTCTTTCATTAACCCTGTGTATCTCAGAAACATAAGTAGAAATGCTAATCATGGCTTGAGCAGCTATTTTTGATCCCTTTTGCACACTTTCTATCAAGACCTCCATGGAGGATTGTATGAGCGAGGAAGGATAAGACAAAATTGCTCCGGTTTTTTGATTAAATATTGCTTCCTTGATTCCCATTCCAAGATTTCTTATATTAACAGACACTATTCTAAAAAAATTTCCTGTTGGTGTTCCAGACATATTTTCTGCTACAGTTCCAAATGCTATTTCAGCAGGAACTCCGTCAGATAATCGGTTTCCTAATTGGAATAAGGAAGAGGCAAATTCATTCTCTAATTTTTTTGTTTCTTCCCTTACCTTGATCAGACCCTTACTCATCTTTCTGTAATAAATACCAATGCCAAGCGCGATTCCAAGCGGGACTAGGAGACTTATTACAAGAGACCCAAGACCAAAAGGACCGCACTCACCCCCGCATTTATAATCCAAAAAATTACCAAACAACCCCCCAAAGGGCATATCAAAGTTAGGATTTATGACATGCAATATAATCGGAGACAATCCTACAAATACAAACAAGAGTATAATAAAGAATGGAAATGTAAGTGATGCATGCTCTTTCAGCAATTGTTTTTGTATATCTGTTTCTCCGTATCCTGTCGGTCTCTTGCTTAAAATTTCATAACCATATGTAAAAACAACAATGGGCAGGATGATATCATACAAGAACGCAAGATGATACCATTTTATCAGCTTTCCCATGAACGAGGCAATCAATGGAAAAATAACTAACCCCAGTATTGGAAGTATAACCCCCAGCATGTGCAGCATTGTGATTGGATTCTTCAGGTCTTGTGCATAGTGCAGCATTTTTTCATAAGTTCCCTCCAGTATCACTTCCAGCGCTTTGTCAAGTAATTGCAATCTTCTGGCTTCTGATGCCTCAAATAAAGAAGATCCAACCAGATGAAAAGAATTAACAAATTCCAGATTATAATCTCTCCATGTTTCTAAATAAGCATCAAGTGCGTCCTTAATGTTTGAATATCTTCCGGATTCAATATCCCAGAATATCTTTCTCAGGTCAAGTGATAATGGGGAGCCAATATGCAGTGCAGAAAATTTTATTGCGTGCTCTAAATTCGATGTGTGCCTCATGTACATGACTATATACAGCATGCACAAGACCATCTGGTTGCTTGCCCTTAATCTCCATAAATTAGACAGATATATTGGCAAATTTGATAATGGTTTTAATATAACTGCTGCAAGTATTACAAGTATTAATGGAAAGAAAACAGACACTTCAGAGAATATGTAAGTTACTGCTAGAATAACAAGCGCCGATAATATAACAAACACAGATGCAAGCGTTGCAAGACTTGTTGCTCCTGTTGGAGTCATTTGCAAATGCGCTGTCTCTATTGCCTTCTGCAATTTTTGTGCTTGATCTGGGTTCGGGCGTATAGCAATAACTGATTCTGCTCTCTCACATAATTTTTCATAAAGCGTGTTTGCAGTTGGTATGGCCTCTTTCCTGAAAGTTGTATATTCACGGGAGAATTCAGTATCACTCGGGATTTCTTCTTCTAGCTTAAACTCCTTCTTGAATTTATTCTCGTACTTTTTCAGTATTTCTTCTGTCTCTTTTGAAATAGTAATCTAACTCACCTCTTTACCGAATGTTCTTCTCTTGACCTCTTTTTTTAGTTCTTCTTCCCAGCCAAAAAATATTTTTTTACTGTCTAAAAATCCGTATTTTTGAAGAATCTCATCAGATATTTTGTGGAATAGATCATTGAAGTAGATAACATTTACTGCTTCTAACAGATCAGGCATATCTAATTTTTTTGCATAATCAACTATTGTTTCTTTAATCTTTGCCCTTAGCAAAATATTCTCCCAGACCGCGCCCCAATTACCAGCCCATTCTTTTATATTGGATGCTATTGATTTTACTATTTCTGATTCTCCGTTAATCAAAGCGTCTGTTGGCTGCAATGAATCAGTTTTTGCATCATATTTCATCAGATCAACAAATCCGTTTTCTGCCAGCGGATCATTCTCCCAGTTTTTCCTTACTTCAGTTATCTGCGTAACTCTTCTCCATCTGTGCAATCCATCAGGAGATTTTATTGGATTTGCAATTACAATAATATCAACTGCCTTGAAGCTTGTTCTTGGAACTTTTAAATCATTAACAATTCTATCAAAAACACCATAAGGGCTATCGCCATGAATTGTTCCAGCAACAACATTTGCAAGAGCACCAACGCGCATTGCCTCGAATAATGCCAAGGCTTCTAAACTTCTAATTTCTCCAACAATCAGGGAGGAATCTCCTAATCTCAAGCTTGTTCTTATGCCCTCATCAGCAGCAAGTTCAGCACCAGCTCCTGCCAGAGCAGCACGAACCTTAAGTGGCTGTATATTATACCCCATTTCTCTTAATTTTTCTGTGCTTAATTCCATAGTATTATGCGCTATTATATTTCCTGTTAAGAAACTCTCACATTCTGGAACTGAAATGTCATAAACATAATCATTAAAATTTTCTATCTTTTCAATATCTCTTACTTCGTCCCAGAATATGTCTGAATTAGCGAGTATCTTAAGATTTTCAAGCAGGGGGTGTTCTATACAATTTTGTTGCAACATTTTGGAAAATTTAGATCTTCCAATATTACAATTACCATGGATATAACTTCTATAATTAAAATCCTTAATCATTTTTTTCATATCTTTTCTATTTTCTAAACTTAAGGGGATTATATCTGTAGAATCATGGGTAGATGTCTTATTTGCCAGGTTATCTAAACTTTTGTTTTTATAACCTTGCAAGAATCCTATTTCTTTGAATAATTTAATAAATTTGTTAGAACTGATTGAAGAATTATGGGTTTTATCCTTTCTAAAGTGAGTTATTCTGCTAATTATTCCGAATCTTAATAATAGTGTTTGAACGTCTTTTAGCATATTTAAAGAAGACAGTGCCAGCATTATTTCGGATTTTGATACGTGGCCATCTCCACTAAATAAACCCTTTAAAATATATTTTATTTGATCATTAGTTAAAGAAAAAACCCAGTTAGGAATTCTTTTTGTATAAGCATCCCCTTTTAATTCTAAAACTTCTCTTAAGACATGTTTAAAGGTAACAGAATTTATCATTAAAGAAAATTTATCTGAATGCATTTTAACTGGAAAATCTATATGATTTGCCAAGTTATAAATAATTTTTCTTTCTTCTTCAGTCACGGAAGAGAATATTATAGATTTTGAATCGTAACAACCATCTGCTAACCACAACCCTATAAGGGTAAGCAAATCTTCAGTTATATCCATTTTTATAGGAATGCCCCTGGAATTACCCCTTATTTTTATGTATGCATCAGTTATTCCATTAATATTATACCCTAATGCTTTAAGGTCTTTTAATATTTTTATTGGAATAATTCCCTTTCTAAACCATCTAGATATTAAAGAGCGGTTATGTTTGTACTCTTTCCCTAGTTGTTTAATTTCATGATGGTAATTTTTTATAATTTCTTTAATATTTCCTCCATATACATAAGCTATTTCAAATTTATCTAGATAATTTAATAAATTTATTTCTTTTAATTCCTTCCCTATAATGGGCAAAGATCTGGGTGTTGCTATAAAAGTACCTTTTTTAATTTCATTCACTTTAATTTCTGAAATTTTTGCTTCTGGGTTCAATCCAAGCAAAGAATGGTCCCCTGTTACTTTTATTTCCCTTCCAGTTCTTGTAATTATTTTATAGACTGGTTTGTTGACTTTGTGCCTGATAAATTTAGATATTTTCGCCGGCATTATTTTTCCTTCTTTGTTCATGGATAAAATTGCTATATCATTTTCATTACCCAAAATTTCGTGTCCGCTAAGATTGTACCAACAACCATTTTTTTCAATCAGAGAATCTATTAAATTTCCTATTGTATCTCTTTCCCATAAATTATTTTTTTTGACTATAACTTCTGAATCTCCAGTAACACTATCTTCAACAGTAATTACCCTATACTTTCTCATTATTTCAAGCAGGCACGAATCAAGCAGCGACGTCTTTCCAGACCCACGAGTTCCAGCTATCAGTAACGTCCTTGCACCATCTATTATGAAACTGAGCAATCCTGCACCAAGTGGAGATATCATTTTATTGTCCATAAACAATGGAAGTGTCCATGGCTTATCACGATGTCTTCTTAAAGCAAATCCCAATCCATACGGATTTAATGGCTTGGAAATAATTGCAATTCTTGCCCTTGAATTTGGAAGGATTAATTCTGTATCCAGAACAGGATTTGCCTCATCCAGGGGTCTTCCACTCAATAATCTAAATTTGGTTGCCCAGGATTCTCCATCATCAACGCTCGGGAAAATGTTAGTAACACACTCCTCGTAATCAGAATGCACCAAGAATATTGGATTCTGTCCTATGGGTCCGTTTATTGAAATATCCTGCACTTTAGGGTCATTTAATAACGTTTCAATCAAACCAAAACCAACAGTGTAACGCACCAGAATTTCTGCTAACTCCTCAATCTCTTTGTAGGATATTTCTATATTCTGATGCGAGGCTAATTCAGTGATTAAATCACGACCTATGTTAAAAAATGTTTTCCTCATTCTTTCCGGGTCAACAAATTCCTCTGCTTTTGGCTTGTGCTCTGATAACACATTTCTAGCAAGATTCAGCAGCATGTATTTATCCTCAGAAATCTTAAACTCAGGAGGATTCAGATGATACAAATATTTTATATCCTTTGGAACCCTGAATATTGTAACATCTGTTCTTTTATCAATAGAATAAGCATCAATCTCTTCTCCATGCATTGGAGGCTCGGCCATTAATCTGGTGTACATAAAATCAGGGGTTATTATTGGTCTTAACACTTGTCTGTAAATGGACCTATCACCAAGAGTATAACCTGCTGTATGTGGCATTGCAAGAGCCATTAATTTTGTCTGGTCTAGATATACAAGAACTGTCCTTAATAAGTTGATATAATAATCCCTGCATCTTAAACATAATGGAGTTGTTGTCTTCCTTGTAAGAATTGTTTCTTCTCTGACTAATCTTTTCAATTCGACATAAGCACCAACCGGATCTGTCCTCAACAAATTCAAGATTATATGCTGAATCTGCGCTAATCTCCCCGGAAGACAAACCTGGCACTCAAGAGTTGGAGCCATTGCCCCAAGTGTCAGAATCTTTTTTTGCTTTATGAAATGATTGTATATGTTTGCTATTTCTACAAGAACAGATGTCTGGGTAAAATCATACTCATAATTTTTTCCCATCTGTGAAAAAACAATCCTGGAAACTCCGGAACTCTGGGCTAAGAAATCAATGGTCTTAGACATGCACATGCTGCTATCTTCTATAGAGGGAGAATAGGGATAATTATTATAATTAACCCACATCACCTCTTCATTACCCTGCTTAACTATTTCATAGTCTCCGGGTTTTGTTTTCTTAGTGAATAGCATAGTCCTCTTTTAAAATACATTAAATTTATATACTAATAAGGACTTTTATTAAAAAAGCTTTCGTTTAATCAAAAAGAGGAAAATGGTACAAGAAGCTGAGACAAGTAATATTCTAGTTGACCTTAACACGCGAATTAGAGTTCTGGAAGAGAAGAACAGCCAGTTAAGGGAAAATTTACTGATTATTAATCAAAACATGATTGAGGAATACAAGAGACTGATACAAGAGATAAAAACAATCAATTCTGATCTAAAAGAGACCAGAGAGGATATGCAAAATCTCAGGGAAATCGCCAAGCATGTAATAAAAGAGAGCGCGGGTTTTGCAAAAAAAGACTCTGTACTGGTTTTAGAAAAGTATATTAATCTCTGGGACCCCATGAAATTTACAACAGAAGAGGATGTCCTAAAGATAATGGAACATCAAAAAAGAGCGTGAGATAAATGGCTGAAGAAGAGTATAATGAAATAAAAGAGCAAGTTGGAGAGGAAGTAGAAGCTCCGGCACCAACACAGAATATACCAAGCGGGATGAGGCCATCTCTTATTTCTAAAAGAGCGCAAGCTGCTCCGATTGCTGAGGCTGGTTTTGAGGCTCCTCAGTTTGAAATGCCCCAGCCAATCACGCCAACGCCAGCAATATCAGGAAGGGCTGATATGGAAACAATAGAGCAGATAGCTGAATCAATTGTCAATGAGAAGTGGGAAGACTTAATGTCAAGCGTAGGCAATATTGCCATATGGAAGGAAAAGGTACAGACTGATATTCGCGCAATAAAACAGGAAATTATGAGGATGGAAGAGAGATTTGAAAATCTGCAAAAAGCTATTCTTGGAAGAGTTGAGGAATATAATAAAACAATATCAACAGTCGGAAGCGAAATGAAGGCCCTTGAGAGTGTTTTAGAAAGGATACTGCATCCGCTTGCAACAAATATCAAAGAATTATCAAGAATAACTGAGGATTTAAAGAAAAGATAATTATTTCTCCATTCTTGGAGCAATGAATCTTACTGAGAGTGAAGCTATTATAAGAATAAATATGGCTCCGAGAACTCTTGGGTGGAATAATGTTCTTAGTGTTTCACTTCCAATTGTTTTTGTTACATTAGATCCTGCGTAAGGAGTGAATATCTCCCCATAAACCTGTGTTATTCCTATAATCAATAATAAAAATGCAATAACCATGACTGTCCATATGCTAAGATTGTTCCAGACAACTTGCTTTTCTATCCCCAAAAAAGTCAGCCCCATAAATAGTAATATTAAGAATACAAAAATAAAAACAAACCATGGAACGATGTAATTAATCAGGTCCACTACTCCTCCGGCAAATAAAGATACCAGTGCAATGGATAGTGCCACAATAAATTTTAATGTTTTGTTAGTACCCATCCAATCAGTATTATCCAGAATTATATATACCAAAGAAAAAATAAATAAGAATGTAACGAGTGGTAAAAAATGATACAATAATCCGGTATCTAATAGTGTTGCCATTTATTGACCAAATAATCTTGTGTACATATCCCTCGGTGTTTGTTGTTGTCCACTACCACCAATATATGCAACTACTACAACAACTGTTGCAATAAGTATAATCCACGCCCTATCTCTTGAATCAGGCCTTAACCAGTAAGGAAGATTTAAACTAGTACCGCCAGATAAAGCCCATATAATAGCTATTATACATATCACAAGTGCAATTGGTAAAGCCATTCCCTTCCATCCTTCTGTCTTAGCTCCAAACATTCCAGCAATAACTAAAAACATTAAAGACACTAGAATAAACAAAGAAACCTTTGGTAGGAATGAATTTATTATATAAGTTATCTCGGGCTGTGATACAACTAACAATCCCAATATTAAAGAAATAACTAAATTAATATTTGTTTTTGGCTTCTCTGTTCCGTGTTCTTTTCCAAATATCATTAATTTTTCAAGTATTGCAAATATTATTGTGAATATCAGCAAGAAGGGAAGAAGATAATCATAAACTCCCATTGCCTGTAATTCAGCCATTAATGAATAAAAATCTGTTGCCATTTACTTATCACCATCCCCTTTCTTATTCCAGGTTATAAAAAAGATTGCACCAATAATAACTGCCAGCAATATCACACTGGAAACAATAGAACCGCCCCAACTATCCATCACATATTCATAAGCATATTCCAACCATGATTGTCCAGAATCTAGTTTTATTGCATACAAGAAGATTATGATAACACCAATTAACAAGAATGCAACAAATGCAGCATAATATCCCGGATGTCCTTCCTTGAAATTAAACTCTTTTGTTGTTGCAAATGTTCCAATCACCATCAAGAAACTTATACTGATAACTATCAATAAAACAATATTTGGAAGTGCCACCTGAAGCGCTGTAACAATCTTATTGCTTGCTACAACAAGAAGAGCAATAACAAATGACACCATCGAATTAAGATTTCTTTTTGGTTTTTCTCCTTCCTTCCCAAGTATCATTGTCTTTTCTAGAATAGCAAAGACCATTGTGAATACCAGCAGGAATGGAAGCACTACATCAAACAAGCCAAATTTTTGAAAGAACTGTATTGCGTTTGCTAATGGACTTGGTTCTACCATATTAAAGTATAGAAATCATTAATATATAAAAGTTATGCTTTGACTTTTGGGTGCAATAATATAAAAATAAGGAAATTTATTCCTCTACTGTCGCTTGTGCTCCCTCTTCCTCTTCAATGGTCGGGATTGCATTCCTTGATATGATCATTATGTTATCAATGGATTTAACCAATTGATGCGGGACTATAACTCCCTTAGCTCCCCCAAGCATCTTGTTTAAAACAGAGCCTTTTGTTGATTTTATTTTCCAGCCTGATATTTTGTTGTCCACGAGCACACTTTCTTCTACTATGCCAAAGAAAGAACCCTCATCAGTGTAAACACTCATATCATAAACTTCACTTACATTTTTAGTCTTTAACATGTTAGCCCTCCTTTAATGGCTGTTCTAGCAAAACTATTTAAGTTTATATAATTTTCTCTTTTTGAATGATATCTTACAAGAATATAACAATTCTGGGGACATCCCATATCTCAATAGAAAGCGTAAATGAGGTGGAATCAGCTATCAGGAGCATTAACCCGGATGTGGTTGCTCTTGAGCTGGACAGGAAGAGGTTTAATGCCTTATTTTCAAATAAAAGAAGGATTTCTGTGTGGGATATCAGGACAATAGGCATCAAGGGTTTCTTATTCAATCTCATAGGATCTTTTGTTGAAAAAAAACTCGGAAAAATGGTAGGAGTATCTCCTGGAAGCGAGATGAAAAAGGCAACTTTGGTTGCAAAGGAACTAAAATGCAATATTGCACTTATTGATCAGGATATCAGCATCACTCTTAATAACATATCGAAGAGATTAACATTCAAGGAAAAGATGAATTTCTTTTTTGACTTGTTAAAGGGAGTGTTCAAGAGAGAAAAAATTAAGTTTGATCTCCATA
The DNA here is from genome assembly GCA_018302265.1 of Candidatus Woesearchaeota archaeon. GTDB lineage: Archaea > Nanobdellota > Nanobdellia > SCGC-AAA011-G17 > JAFCDX01 > JAGVZV01. The sequence continues at coordinate 32,807 of JAGVZV010000009.1, forward strand.
AGGTTCCCAGCAGGGAGATAATAAAAAAATTAACCAATAAAGTCAGGAAAAGATACCCAAATGTCTATTCTGTCCTGGTTGATGACAGAAATAAGTATATGGCAAAGAATTTATATAAGTTAATGCTATCATATAATAAAATAATTGCGATAGTTGGCGCAGGTCATGAGGAAGACCTGGTAAAAGAGATAAAAATATGGGAATCTTCAATGAAAAAGAGGGCAAGTACATAGCGCTGACAATCTTTATTCTAACCATAGTATTCGGGTTTAATGACGGAACAGAGACATTTGAATTATCACACTGGATAAATAATTTATTTTTGGTGCTGATTGTTGTGGCCATATCATTCTTGCTGGCGCACATAATGCATAGGCTGGTTGCAAAAAAGTTCTTTGCTAAATCAACATACGATCTCTGGATTGTTAAGAGATTTGGATTTTCTCCACATATGAAAGCGAGGTTAATGAAAAAGGAGCTTGCTGTTCCTGCAGGAATACTTTTTCCGGTCCTGTTTGCGATAATGTCAAATGGATTGTGGTACCTTCCACTGGTTGGAACTTACAATCTCATAGAGGAAAAGGCAAAAAGAGCAGGAAAGATATTCATCAAGATTAGCGGATATGAGAGAGCAATTACTTACCTTGCTGCTCCGTTCACAAATCTGGTATTATTTTTTATATTTTTGTTCATGGGGAAAACACTTGGGATGGATTTTGGTTTATTTACAAAGGTTAACATGTGGATGGCTTTGGCTGGTCTAGTTCCAATTCCGGGATTGATTGGAGCAGAAATTTTATTTGGCTCGTTATCATTTTACATCTTTGCTGTCTTGTTCTTTGTAATATCAATAATACTTGCTCCCATCAATATAATCTTGGCTATCTTACTTGGTGTTATACTCGCAATTACAGTTGTCCTTACTTATTTTGTGGGAGTCTCGAAATGAATGGAACCTCGGGAGGATTAGTGGAGAAAACCCAACCAAGAATAGATCAGGACTTTTGCGGGAGATTGTGCACTCTGTATTTAAGTGCAAAACCAGAGGCGAGTTTTGAAGATTGGTTGAGAGACTATAGGATGATAGAAGATATTTTATTGGAGAAGCTTGCTACAGTTCCATCATGGAAATTTGGTTTATTTCAATTAACAGAGGAATATTTTTCTGGAGCAATCAGAAATGGCGGACCAGATGCTAAAGGATTACAGGAATATCTTCAAACAAAATCAAATCCATGGTAACAATAATTATTTAAATGCGTGTTCGTATAATTGAGGATGGATAAAAAAGAGGTTCTTGATAAAATAAACACAGAATTGCAGATTCAGGGAAAAAGCAAGCAGACGCAGAAGGCTTATTGTTATTTCAATGAAAAATTTTTGGATTTTATAAATAAAACCCCAGAAAAGATAGAAGAAGGCGATGTCAAAAAATTCCTGGCTAATCTGCTTTCCAATAAAAAATATGATCCTGCATCTGTCGGGCTTGCAAGAAGTGCATTAAAATTCTTCTATGATAATATACTTAAAACAAAGATAATGGCAGATATAAAAACTCCAAAGAAGCAGAGGAAACTGCCTGATGTTTTGACAAGGGATGAAGTAAAAAAATTAATTGAAGAGGCAGGTTCTTTGAGGAATAAATTGCTTATAGAATTGATGTATTCTTCCGGATTAAGAGTCAGCGAGTGCGCATCCCTGAAAATAAATGATTTGAACCTTAGTGATAAAACAGGGCTGTTAAAGCTAGGAAAGGGAGGAAAGGACAGATTTTTTGTTTTATCATCTAAGATGATAGATGATCTAAAAGAGCACATAAAAGACAAGAAGGATTCGGATTATATTTTTTCAGGCGTCAATGGTTCTCTTGGCGTTCGTGCAGTGCAAAGAGTTATTTCAAGGATTGCTGTAAGGGCAGGGATCAAGAAAAGAGTTTACTGCCATTTACTGAGGCATGCATTTGCAACGCATTTATTGGAGGGTGGAACTGATATCAGATTGATACAGGAATTGATGGGGCATAGCTCGCTTACAACAACGCAGTTCTATACCAAGGTTTCTAAAGAACAATTAAAGACCGTTAAAAATCCTCTGGATAGCTTATGATTATTCAATTGGGTTGAAAGTGTCATCTTCAATGATACTGTCAAGATGTTCTTTTTGAAATTGCAAATCTCCTCTTAAACCAGAGCCAAATTTTTGGATGTTGTTAAGACGCATAAATCTTTGAGATATAACCCCTGCAAGATTTTCAGATGCTGATTGTTCTGTCTCTCCTCTTGCAGTAAAAGTTACTTCTCTTCCTTCTGGTAGGGGGATGGTATAAGTTGCAGTATATCCTGCAGAATCTTCAGACAACATTATTTTTAATGAAGTTTTTAGTGGATATAAGGGTATATTTGTAATTTCTGCTGCCCTTGCATTCAGGTATTTCTGATTTGCTTCCATTTTAAGTACCTAGAATTAATCTGAGGTTTTCACCTCTCTTACTATCGTACGGATAGGATTTATAATGGTTTCTATGGGTATTTTATAAAGGTTGTTTTATAGTCAATAAATATTTAAATAGACAATATTAATCTTAATTAAGATGGAACACGGAGAAGGAGATTATGGCAGACCAGAAGAACATTATGGTTTACCAGAGGATTTATCCTATATGGGATCTGTCCCAAGACATCCAAATATATGTGGTCCTAGCTGCTCTTTGTATACTGCCCAAACAGAGAGGGGTGGTTTGTGCCAAGGAAAAGGGGTTGTAAAAAAGGGAGACCTATGCGGGCTAGAAAAGGCTGTCTTGAGAGGCAATTAATTCTTTTTAATGAAGTTTAAACAAGGATTTAAAATAAATTTTTAAACCAGTTTATTATTTTAGCAAAGAATCCTTCCTGTGGTTCTACTGTATTAGTTTCTGAATTAGCTTCTGTTACAATAACATTCCCAGTAACCAATATATTTCCTATATCTGATGGAACTTTTTGACTTCCAGTAACGCACTTACCATTTTCACACATTTCTCCCGATTTACAGGATTTTATTATTTTATCATATTTTACACAAACATCATTTTGATATCTTTGGTATACTGCATTATAATCATACTTGCAGAATGGTTCTCCTACAAACATTGGTTCGCAACTTGCCTTTATATTAACAGGAACTGCCTTTGGTATCCCTGAAATGTCTGCTGCGTATATACTGAATGATAAAAGTATTAAAATTACGAATAACCCAAATATTAATCTGGTTTTCATCGTTTAACTAAGCGTTTATTCTTTATAAAGATTTCATACACATTTATACATACAATGTTAGGTGACTACAAATAACCCAAATGTAGTCACCTGTCACAAAAATAGATCTTACCTCTATATTTTATTTTTTATTTGTAAAGGGGTAAACGCTTAATAAGAATATGTATGTCTACATTTTTAAATTGAAGTTTCTTCTGTAGACATGAGAGAAATAATAAGATTGATCATCTTTTTCAGATTTCCGTTCCTTCCGGTTTCCAAGGCATCATAATATTCCAATCTTCTTTTTACAGGAATATTTATCATAGGAAAATCATTTTTATGGAGCATAAAGTCTATTAACAATCTTCCAGTTCTCCCATTACCATCAACAAAAGGGTGTATTGACTCAAATGCACAATGAAAATATGCAGCAATAATAACTGGATGTAACCTTTTTTTATTTTTATCGTACCATCTTATTAGAGCAGCCATTTCTTTTTTTACTTCCTCTGGTTTTGGCGGTGTAAAAGACGCTCCCCTTATATACACCTGTAATGGCCTGTAGATTCCTGTGAAAGATTCTAATTCTTTTTTTAGTGTATTTGTAACAATAATATTTTGTATTTGACAGATAAACTCTTTGTTTATATCTTCGTCATAATTTATCAAAAAATCAAATGCTTTTTTATGATTTATAGCTTCATTAATCTCTCTTGGAGATTTTCCTGCAGGGGTTATATTATCAAATAAAATTGCAGCAGTTTCCTTTAATGTTAAAGTAGATCCTTCTATAGCATTAGAATCATAAGTAAATCTGGATATAAATGCCTCATATTTTATATCAAAATTACTTTTACATGACTGTTTGTGATTTTTTTTAATGGTTTCTAGCGAGTCAATCTCTTTTTTAGACAATACTTTTTGCAGAGGTTTACCAAGCCCGATATCCATTTCTTCTTCTAATCTTTTTAATTCTTCATTGGTTAAATTTTTACCAAGATATCTTCTGATCTTACTTATTTTATTTCCCTCTCTTTTGGATAAGGATCTGTAATAATACTTGCTCTTTCCGCGCTCTTGTATCTCTGTGTAAGACATAGTATTTGTATG
>JAGVZV010000009.1:37179-39193 GCA_018302265.1 Candidatus Woesearchaeota archaeon
ATAAATCTTTTGGTTTTGTAGACATGATGTAGTCACCTAAATCATTTAACAACCGCTTTTGAATTAAAATTCAAATCCTAAAACTTTTTTAATAAAATCTTCAATTTCAGATATTCTTTCCTTATTCAATGAAACTTGGAGGCCATAAGAAGCTGGTTTAGTAATCAATAATCCCTTTTTAATCAGTTCCTGAGCTATTTTATCAATATCGCCCCTTAAGTGCGAAGGAAAACCCTTTTTCAAAGTGTCAAAAGGAGTATGAACTCCGCCAATCACCTTTTTTCTTCTTAGATTATACAAGATAGTTGCTTTTATCTTATCTTCCTCACTAAAATCCATATTCCTAATATAATTTTGGAATATTTAAATGTTTCTAATATTGTAATATAAAAACATAAATAGAAACATTTATATACAAGTTAGAAGTAGTAGTAGTATGAAAGCAGAAACAATATTTGTAGAAGTATTTGGTAATAATCCTGTAATAAAAGTATTAGATTTTCTTATAACATTTCAATTGTTTGATTATCCTTTAACTGAAATAGCCAGGAATTCAGAGGTAAGCTATTCTACATTACAAACTTTCTGGAGTAAATTAGAGAAAAATAAGATTGTAATAAAGACAAGAAGGGTGGGGAAATCAGATCTATTCAAGTTAAATACTAAAAACCCAGCTATTCAACAATTAATACAATTAGATTGGAATTTAATAAAAGGTCTAGAGCAAGAAATAATCGCTTAACAACAGTTATACGAACGTGGGAAGTCTATTCTATTTTTTCATAGATAAAATGTATATAAATATTTAAATACCTCTAAAACATAATAGATGGATGGTACATAAACTTTCAACCTTAAATTTAAGTCTAATAAAAAAATGAGAAATGAAATATCAAGGGAATTCAAAGGAAAGATTAAGACAATTATGCCTATTGTAGGACTTCTTCGTATAGGAAAAGGAACCAATGGAATTGTAAATAGATGGATTAAAAATGCTTTTTACTCCCTTTATAATGTCGGTGCATATTCAAAAAATCTTCCAAAAAATGCAAAGATTAAGATAATAATGCAAAGATTAGATACCAAAAAGAAAATATCCAAGATTTTTGCTGGAAATTGTTTTTGTGTATATCATCTAATTTTTCCATTCATTTTTATTGGAAAAAATACTTATGAATCTAATCTTTTAAAAGAACATTTTAAGAATGATATAACCAATTTTGGTAATATGGGTATATTCAAATTATATAATATAAAATTCAAAAGGATAAAAGGCGACCCTTATGATTATTATATCCCTAATAATCTACCAAAATCAGTTCATATTAAAATAACTATAGAGAGGTTGGACTAAAAATGAAAAAAGCGATGATTATTACAGAACAACCAATGTCTAAAGATAAAAATAATATAGATTGTTTTATGTCGGAGATAGAAAATTGTTCAGTATGCAAAGAATTAATAAATAAAAACAAAGCAATCTGCTTAAAGAAAAATTATTTACTTAATCAATATGGAAGCAAGCTAAGTGATAGATTTACTAAAGTAATGAATATTATATGTAAAACCCTTTTGAATGATAAAGTTGATTATTACTGGACTCATTATATAAAACATCATACGAATGATGTACCTAATAAAAAAATCAATAAATTATTATGGGAAAAAATAGGTAGGCGTTGTTCAGAAACTTGGATTGAAAGAGAAATTAAAGAATGGGAACCGAATTATATTTTAATATTTGGGGTGTATCCGTTAAAAGCAATTAGAAATCTTAAATCAAATATACCAAATAAAACACTAACAGAATTAGCAAATGAAAAAAAGAGTTATGAATTGTATTTTAATGATAAAAAAATAAAAATTTTAATTTTTCCTCATCCAAGTGGAAAAAGCAGACTTGCAAATAAATATTATGGTAAAAAATTAGTGAATATAGAAAAAATTGAAAATTTTATAAAGGGAGAAATAAATATTAAATGACAACATACAAACTATCTCCTTCAAGTCTAAG
>JAGVZV010000028.1 GCA_018302265.1 Candidatus Woesearchaeota archaeon
TACTTTTGAGCCTGTATAGGATTTGGATGGTGCTGTATTGATATGTCAAGTATTACCTGATATAATGGTGCTTTTTTTGCCAGCTCTTTGTAATTATCCTTTTCATATGCATCTATAACATCCTTGAATGACAATCCTGTCTTTTTCATGTATGGTACTGATAAAGCCCAATTATGGAATGCTGATCCGAATGCTACAGAACCTTCCTGGACACTTACCTGCCAGCTCTCTTTAAATTCATCTGGAGCTATCTGCCTTATTAATTTGTTAATATCATTTATTATTTTTATAAAACGCTCCTGCATTTTTTCCGGAGTTAATTTTACTTCCTTGATTAAACGGTCAACCTTGTTTATGAATAGAATTGGCTTTACACGCTCTCTTAGTGCCTGCCTCAAAACAGTTTCTGTCTGCGGCATTATTCCCTCAACAGCGCAGCATAATACAATAGCTCCATCTATTGCTCTCATTGCTCGCGTAACATCTCCGCCAAAATCAACATGCCCTGGAGTATCAATTAAATTAATTAAATAATCCTTTCCACTAAGATGGTGCACCATAGATACATTAGCTGCATCTATTGTTATTCCTCTCTGCTGCTCATCCTCGTGAAAATCCAGAGCTAATTGCTTTCCAGCTAGCTCTTCAGAAATCATTCCGGCGCCAGCTAATAAGTTATCTGAGAACGTGGTTTTTCCATGAAATTGGAAAGTAAGATCTAACTTGCCTTTCTATCAATATGCGCGCACGTACAGATATTTCTTATCATTTCAGGTGTTTTCATCACCTTTTTGACCTGTTCAACTAAATCTACCATTTTCAATCTGCAAAGAAAGAGATTTATAAAGGTTTTGCTCGGAAATTATATTTTAAATGACTGAATTAAATCATTAGTTGAATAAACTTTAATCTTATTTTGTTCTTTCAATTCTTTATCATTAGACCAAATTCCACATTTTAATTTTAAAGCCAGAGCAAAATAGTCTATATCTTTTTCATCAGGACATATAGATTTGGCTTCTTCTATAATTAATTCTATTTCTTCATTTGGTATTATCTTTATTTTCTTCTTTAATATTCCTAAAAATTTATCGAAATCTTTTTCTTCTCTTTCAGTTTTTTCTAATATCAAACTTTTATATTTTTCAAATTCTTCAAATAAAAATTCTGGGGCAAAAATATGTAAATCTTCTTGAAAAAGTAAATCTTCATTATTTTCATATTTTATTAAAATGGAGAATAGTATATTAGCATCTATAACTAGATCCATATTATACCCTTCTTTTTACAAGATTTTTATTCAATTCTCTTCCTAGATCTATAGCATCCCGCTCAGTAAATGTACTCTTTGATTTAAAATTTTTTATAAATTCAAGATCCTTAATCTTTTCTAAAAATGCCTCTCTTGCAACAGCACTCCAATTAATTTCTATAAATGAGTCCATCTTATGCTTTAATTCTTCTGGTACAGCTAGCGTTATGTTCACCATTTTTCCTCCTAATGTGTGAATATGTGTAATATGTGCATATATATAAACCTTTCTATTCTAAAAGAATATTACTACTAACAATGCTAGTATTATCATATTCCCGAAGTCAGCAACAGATGTTGCTATTGGTATCAGGAAATTGTTAGGGTCCTCTTTTTTCTTAAAATAATGGATGCCTGCCATTATAGACGTGAAAAACAGCAATGTAACTAACACGAGAACGTCTAATACCACTATAAAAAATATCTTTAGTGAATTGCTTATGTTAAAATTATAACCTGTAAAATAAGACACTATAAATGAAACAATTATACTTATCAGTGTTGTTAACATGGATATAACTAAAATCTCAAAGAATAGTCTTTTCAGTTCGTGATTGTTTGAAATATCTTTTTTTATCTTTCCCTCGTGCAGCATAGTAGAAAATCTGGATGAAATAATGCTGCCATAGCCCCCTATCATTCCATTCAGTGCAGGCATTAAAATTATCAGAGGGATTATAGAAATAAATATTTCTTTTATATATTCGAGTGCCAAACCTCCAAAAGAGCTGATGATGGAAGCGAACAACAGAATTTTAACGCTTTCTTTTATAATTGTTCTTGGAACATGTGTGTGCGGTCCGTACTCCTTGACATAGAATAAAGTTTTCTTGGAAATCTTGTGCTTCTTATGTATTTTATGAATTAATGGATGATATTTTTCTCTCTTTATTTTCTGCAATTTTTGCAGATGTTTCCTTACATGATTTTTTACATGATTCATATAATCACCAAAGCAATTAGTAATGAAATAATACTAGTAACATCCCCTGTTGAGGTAATAAATGGACCCATAATATTATTTGGATCATGCCCTTTCCTGAACAAGTAAAATGTTACAAATAAAGTCAGTGGAATCTCGATTGCATTTACTATTATTCCTGCTATTAGAGGGATTAGTATTATTTTTGGAGTTAAAATGTTCAGCATTATATAATTAAATCCAAAAGCGATTAATCCGAGGGATAAAGAAACAAGGATAGCAAGAAAAAAAGACGCCAGTAAATTACCCCTTATAAGTTTTGTATTATTATGTTTTGGGTTTATTACTCCAAGAAACAAGCCGGAGCTTAATCTGGAAGCAAATGCGCCACTGATATTACCTCTCATTTCCAGAAAACCAGGGATTAGGATTAACATACCAGGGATTAACAGTAATTCATCAGTATAAACCGCTAATATAGTACCAATAAGCAACCCTCCAAAAATACATGCTAATTGAGAAGAAAATATCTCCTTAAACTCCTCTTTTTTCATATGTAAAACCTGTTTTAACAATTAATAAAGTTTATGTTTCACAAGGTTTTTAAAGGATGGAAAGGCTTATAAATAGCAAATGATAGTTAAAAGTAACTACTAGAAGGTAAAAAATGTTCAAGAACCTATCCAAAAACCAAGCAGGCGTTATGGCCGGAGCAATGTACTTATTCAGAATAGCAACACATAACGATCTTAGTAGTGAACTGTTTAGAGAAATAACTATAGCTGAAAGAGAACAGATTTATTTGTATACAGATGATAAATGTCTTAATAGAGCGCCCATTAGGGAATTAGAATCTATGTTTTCTGATGAGAAGATAAGAAAAGTTTTGGAAGATTTATGCATAGTTGATACTTATATGAAAATGTATGGGGATCACATTGCTGAAAACCAGTTGCCTTTTGAAAGATTGAAATATCATGCAGAAGCAGCATACCAAAATAATAAAAGACTTGATCCAGAAGAACTAAGATTACTTGAAGGTAAACTATTTTTAGAAGGTTATATGACCCCAAAAAAATATGAAAAATTCTTAGAATTGATAAAACCATACAACCAAGGAAGAAAGGTATTTTTAGCAATACATGGGTTAACTAAGGGAATAGATGGAAGATTACCACTAGACTTTTATGTTAATGAATTTAACAAGGCGGGATTTGATGTTGCTGCTATAGATACAAATTTAAAAGATAATAAAGGGCATCGTATTGTTGACAAAAATCACTTGGGAAGACCAAATGGGGTTATATTCTCACCATACTCATTCCCAGAAGAAGAGAGGGGGTTGATTGTTTTTGGATTTGAAAAGGCTGAGAAACAAGGGATAAGTATTCCAAGAATTGCAATAGACACAGAAAAAGGAGATACCCCAAATAAATTCAATGTTCATACTATCTTACCTGTCGGAGCAAGTATACCTGCAATTTTAGAAGAAACCTCTGAATTATATAGGAGATTTTATTTAGGACAACATATGGATGGAAGGTAAAAATGGCAAATTTCAAATTTCAAGTTGGAGAAGATACCGTTGAAGGAGTAGATGGACAAGTTTTCGTAAATGGAATACCCTATGCTCCAAAAGATTTACAACCCTCACTTGAAAGCCAGACTATGGATGGATTAACATCAAAAATATGGGAAGAACTTGATTCATTATTTGATGAGCATTCAACAAAAACAGGAAGAAATCCTATATGTTATCAAAGTGCAATTGAGTATTTAGCTGGTGTTGTTGATGCTGATGTTATAAAATTGACTATATTAAAGAATACTTCTGATCTTGGGATTTTACCTAAAGAACTTAAGAGTACATATCCTTCATTAGAAGACGTTCTTTTTGTTAAACCAGGTTCTGAAGATTATAATACTTATCTATCTGATGAAAACCTATTTTTCAATCCAATAACAGATACTCCAACAAATGAATTAGTACAAGATCCAAAGACAAATAAGTTTAATGCAAGCTTTTTATTGAAAACAAAAGGTGATTTGGGAGAGGTTGCAGTTTTAGAATTGTATGGTATTCCTTCAAATGATCCAAAAATAAATGTTGCTATACAGACTTTTAATAAAGCAGTAGATACAAAAATACACGCAGATTTGACTAATTATGAAAATGTTTTGAGAATAATTGCTTTATACCAAGAAAAAGAAAGGCAGCTTGTGAATGCGGTTAGAGAAGAAACAGGAGCGGAAATAGTAAGTGAAGGGGGAGATTCTAAAAGTGTTATAGTAAAACCAGCACAAAAATCAGTAATTACAGAACAAAAAGGGTTCTATTATAGAGAAGGATCTTTTTTCGATAAAAACCGCATTGCTTTTGAAAAACTTTTAGAAGATTTAAGAGCAACAGCTCAATTTAACTTTTTGTTACCTGATATAAGAGAATATTATAATAACAGAGAATCAAAAGAGTTCATAACCGAAGTAGAATTAGCAGAGAAATTAGCAAAACTAAATTTTGCAGTAACTTATTTTGAAGTTGGAGGAGACAAAGCATTAAAAGAAAATCTTAGACCAGAAGATATAATTAGAGAATTTGAAAATAATCAAGAACTTCGTGATATAGCCATGGCAAATGCTTTAATTGGTATGTACTCGCTATTACCAAAGAGATTAACTATAAATGGAAAACCAGAATTTTCACCGCTGCAAGATAATTTTAGTAAATTAAAGATTAGTAAAGCTCTTAATACGTTATGGTTTGATAGAGTTACAAATAAAAGACTACACTTCATATATGAAACGGATAAAGATGCCATGGTAGGAAAATTTTATGCAAATACCCCTGAAGGTAAAAAAGAAATACCAAAGCCATACTGGCCTATTTTGTTACATTTACAAAAAATATTGCCTTTAATAAATGATTCAGCAGAACAGGGTGCAACTAAATGTAACTTCAGTGCAAATATGAGGGAATGTTTAGATATATATATGGGAATGACTCAAAGAACACCTTATCAGATCATAATTCCAAAATTCCAAAGAGAAGTTAATGAACCACATACTGTTTTTGAAGGTTTAAAACAATTAAATACTCTGGGTTATAAAGAGGAAGCCAAAAGATTAGCTTGTGCTGTATACTACCCTTATCCGTTCAAAGCAAGAAATAGTTTAAAGTAATCTAGACCTTCTTCTTATTTCTGAGTGTGCTATTTTACTAAATTCACCTGAAAAAGTCTTTGGAATGTGCAATAATTCATGCAATATAGTCTGATTTTGTTCTTCTTCATTTTCCCTGTTAAAATTCTTCTCATTGAATGTGATAACATAAAATGGTCTTATGTGCGGATATGCCAACTGCAAGGTCTTAAAGAAACCAGTTATCTTTGCAATGGTTCTTGTATCACAAGTGTATCTGTAAAAGAACAATCTGTCAAAATCAATATGATCCATCCCAACTCTTGCAGCTATTTTAATTGCTCTTTCCCTTAGGTCAGGAGCTTCTGTGTATGTTACCATTTCTAATTAAAATTTTCTCTGCTTTTTAATTATTTCTATATTTTATAACTCACAAATATTTAAATATAAGTTATGTATGACTAACTAGAAATAAGAGGTTAAAAAAGAGTAAAATGGAAAAGAGAGTGGGTATTTCTATATTGGTAGCTGTAATTATAATTGCAATGGCTATATTTTTCTTAAGAGGAGGGATAACAGGCAACATTGTTAAAGCCACCTGTACAAGTCCCTACATTTACATAGGAGGAAATTGCTGTCTTGATGAGAACAGCAATAAGATTTGTGACACTGATGAAAACCCTGGAACTTATATAAGAGCCGTTGATGCAAAGGACGAGTGCGTTATTGATCGCAGATTCACGTGCACGTGGAAGAAGATATCCAATAATCTAATACAAATAAAATTGAGGAATGATAAATCAGGCATATTCTCGCCTGTATCTATACAATTTAGTGGTGTTGGAGAGAATGGATGCAAGAAAACATTCTCTGGGGCTGTTGAAGATGGTTTTGATTACCAGCAAAGCAAGGAATATAGCATAGAGTGCGACTTCAGTGAAAATTACGTAAATTCATTAATAACAATAAAAGGAATGACATATGAAAGAAACAGCATTAAAGGGCCATCACTAATGCCTTATACAATATGGGAATTCGAGACAGAAGGGCGTATAAGCGGATTTGTTGAGTAATAAACTATATTTTTAATGAAATAAAACCTTTTAAATCAAGATATTTCTAAATATTATGACAACGCTTTCTCCTAAAGCAACACTAGAAATAACAGCAGAGATATTTAAACGTAGTTTCTGTGTTCCAATTGAACTAGAGGGTGTTGTAGCCCGTAGTCTTAAAGAATTACAGGAAAAATGCCCTCCAAATGGAGAACGCGGAGAAATTTATTTGCGAGAGCACGTAAAAAGAAAAAATGGCGGGAAAGGAATGGATATCTATGCAAGACCGAGTGTGCAATTCCCAGGAGCATGGGACGATGTCGCTTATGGATGCCCTGGTTGTGGAAATATTCACGCTGGACCTCCAGAAATAAGGATAGTTGATAATAAAGGAGCCTTAC
>JAGVZV010000024.1 GCA_018302265.1 Candidatus Woesearchaeota archaeon
TGTTGCGACTCTTGCAAAGGATGACCCTAAATTAGCGGAGATGTTATCTAAAGAGCTAGGAGTCAAGCCTATAGAAAAAACTTTCCTTGGAAGTTTGATGTCAGCATACAACATTGCTTCTTATGTATATCTGGGATTATCAATTATAGATATGATAGGAACAGATATGGTTTCAGAAAAGATTATCACAAAATGCAAGCCATGGCAAGCTCCTACAAACTCAGAAGATTGTGAAAAATGCAACCCGGATGATGCTAACTCCCCAGAATGGAGAACAGATAAAAAATGTTCTGAATATACTTGTAAATCTTTCGGGCAATCATGTATTTTATTAAATGATGGTACAGGAAATGATACTTGTGTATCCCAAAATCCAAGAGATGTAAGGCCCCCAGTAATAAGCGCATGGAAGGACGGCCTTGGAAATTACAAGGATAAAATAATAGAAGTAGCTAATCGTGGTTATTCATACAAGGAAGAGATTCCTGCTTATACAGTATTTCCAATGGCAATCAGTACAAATAAGCCATCCCAGTGCCGTGTTTCATTAAACCAGTCAGCAACATTTGAAGATATGGATGTGTTTGGTTCAGCATTATACGCATACGAGCATCTAGTTGTGGGTTCATTGCCTGTTACTTATGGAATACAGGGAAATGGTACAATAGTTCCAAATCCAGGAACGAGCTACACATTATTCATAAAGTGCTCGGATTCGATAGGAAATAAAAACGAGGCTCCTTATTACATAAAATACACAATCAAGGGCGGACCTGATGTAACTCCCCCTGTAATTGAAAGCACGAGCATCTCAGATAATTCGTATTTTGCTTATGGCATCAATGAAACAAATATGGAAATTTATATTAATGAGCCAAGTGATTGCAAGTGGTCGCAGACAAATCAGGAGTATGATACAATGGAAAACGCATTGCAGTGCTCGCACACGCCAAATGAATTTTCTTTATACACCTGCAAGACTATGCTAAAGCCATTGATAGACCAGATAGTAAATAAATTCTATTTCAGGTGCAAGGATCAGCCAGGAGTTCAAGAAAAAGATAGAAATACAAATGAGCAGAGTTTTGAATTAACACTGAGAGGGTCATACCCATTAAAGATAGATTCTATACAACCTTCAGGAGACATTTTTACAAGAAACTTCACTATGAAGGTTGAAACATCAAAGGGAGCAACATTTGATGGAAAATCATACTGTTATTACGGAAATGTAAATGATGTTAATCTAATGAGCCTATTCTTTAAAACAAATTCAAGCTATCACGAACAAGTTCTTAGCCCTGTAAGAAGTGCAACACCTTATACTTATTATGTTATATGCATTGATTATGGCGGAAACTTTGCAAATGCAACCACCACAATAAAAATGTCCCAGGATGTAAAGGCGCCAAAGATATCCAGAATTTACAGGGACACTAGCTACACTCCTGCTCATCTAAAAGTTATACTGGATGAGATAGCAGACTGTCAGTATAACATAGGAAAGGACTTTACTTACGGAGACGGGCATCCAATGAATACTGATTCAACAGAGCACGATGCGCTGTATGAAAAGGGATCAACATATTACATAAGATGCCTTGACGCTTCCAATAACTTAATGCTGCACATCTTCCACGCATGATGTTTTATTATATAACAATAATAACAAAAGATTTATATATCAGTTATACCATCTATCTAAGTAATGGAAAAAGAACAACAATTGTTAGATAACATAACCGAATATCTGGATACTGCAAAAGAAGCTAGATTAAAAGGAAAGATAAACTCAACTCTTACATTATTATTCAAGGCAGTTTTTATAATTATAGATTTATTCATACTCCAACAAGAGGGATTTATTCCATCAAACCACTCAGAGAGGTTCAGAATTTTAGATCAAAAATACCATGAATTATACACAATTTTAGACAAGAATTTTCCAGTATACCAAAATAGTTATAGAATAAAATTAACAAAGGAGCACCTAGAAGTTTTAGAAAATGATATTAGAAAAATTAGTGAATTCACCAAAATTAAAATCAATTATTGATGATTTTATTTCTTTGCACGAGAATGTATGGGATATTGGTATTTATGGCTCTATTATCAGAGGAAAAATAGATATTAATGATATTGATATAGTAATAATTTTAAAAAAAATATTGAATATTAATGAAAAATTAAAATTAAGCCAGGATTTAAAATTTAAAATTAATGATTTATTCAATGAAAAAATTGATATTAAATGTATAGACATGAATGATTTAATAGATGACAATTTTTTGGGTAGGGCAGGAATTATCGCAGAAACTTTTCTTATAAAAAATAATAAAACAATGGCAAATTTATTCGGATTTGATTCTTTTTATATATTTGAATATACTTTAAAAGATCTAACAAAATCAGAAAAACAGCAATTTTTATATGCATTAAATGGAAGGGGCAGTAATAAAGGGCTAATAAAATCAGATAATCTTGAGCATATAGGTGGAGGTGTTCTTAAGGTTCCTTTAGTACATTCTGAAGATATAAAAGAATTTTTTGAAAAAAATAAAATTTCATATAAAATAAAGAAGGCATTGATATACTAAAATGATAAAAAAAAGTGCATTAAAAAGATTTTTGAAAGAACAAGAAATTAAACTAAGCAAAAAGGCAGAA
This sequence comes from Candidatus Woesearchaeota archaeon, assembly GCA_018302265.1. GTDB lineage: Archaea > Nanobdellota > Nanobdellia > SCGC-AAA011-G17 > JAFCDX01 > JAGVZV01. Next base: position 2,668 of record JAGVZV010000024.1, read on the forward strand.
TCTTATTTATTAAAAAGTATAAATAGTTTTGTTCAAGATATACTTATTTTATCTTCAAGAGAGGCTGCATTCAAGGGGAGAAGAATAATCTCTGAAGAGGATATGACTTTGGTTTTTAAAAAAATGAAGAATATATGACAAATAGAAATCCGATGGCAACAGATTCAACAGAGCACGATGCGCTGTATGAAAAGGGATAAACATATTACATAAGATGCCTCGACGCTTCCAATAACTTAATGCTGAATATATTCCATGCCTAAATTTTTAATAATTGTTTTGTAGAATAAATCTCTACAATATTCTGATTTTTTAATTTTTTATCATTGCTCCAAATAGGACATTTTAATTTTAAAGCAAGAGCAAAATACATAATATCATCAGGATCCGGACAAATAGTTTTTGCTTGCTTAATATAATCTTTAAAATCTTCTAAAGGGATTATTTTAATGTTTGAATAAGCAATAATGTAATCTAAGATATCTTTTATCTCACTTGCAGAAAGTCCTGTTTTTTCTTTAATAATCTCTATATGCTCATTTATCTCTTCCAAAGTAAATTCTGAAATATAAAAAGAAAGATTGCTGAAGAGAAGAAAATGGCGGATATGACTGTCTTTTATAAGCGCAGAAAAGAGTATATTTGCATCTAAAATAAACTCCATTTATGCTCCGGATAAGATTCTTTTCGCAACTGCTTGGTTTACTTTTCTTCCTAATTCTAGAGCATCCTTTTCAGTCATCTTACTTTTTGAAAGCATAAGATCCATTTTTGCTAAAATTATTAGTTTCTCGCGTATAGCTTGTCTGGTTACTTCTGACCAATTCATTTCTGGATGTGTATCCATTTGTTTTTTCATTTCTATAGGAACCGATAGTGTTATACTTACCATTTTACCTCCATTATGTTTATTACGTTTGTTATGTGTAATATGTTTATATACTTAAACCTTTCTATTTATCCTAGATTATGCTACTTACTACATAAGATGCCTTGATGCCTCCAATAACTTAATGCTGCACATCTTCCACGCATAGAAATATTTATATAAAATAAAAATAATTGGTATTAAATGAATAGAGAAGTAGACAACAAAACTTTATTAGATAAATTTGTAATAAACTTTGTGAATATAATTGATAAATCAGTTAGATATATCATAGTTTCTGGTTTTGTTGCAATAGCTCATGGAAGAGCCAGAGGAACTGAGGATGTAGATGTAATAATTGAAAGAATAAACAAGCAAAAATTTGTCTTATTGCATAATAAACTTGAAAAAGCCAATTTTGAATGCATGCAATCTGATGATCCAAATATAATTTTTGATGATTATCTAAATACTAATTTAAGTGTTAGATATATAAAAAAGAATAACCCCATTCCAGAAATAGAATTAAAGTTTGCCAAAGATTCTCTAGACAATTATCAATTAAAAACAAGAAAAAAATTACCCCTGACAGGATTAAACTTATACTTTTCCTCAATAGAGATGAATATTGCATTTAAGGAGGAATTATTAAAGTCAGAAAAGGATATGGAAGATGCAAAACATTTAAGAATAGTCTATGCTGATAAATTAGATGAGTCCGAGATAAATAAAATAAAAAAGGAAATAAAAAGGTTAAGGTTGGATGAGAGATAAAACACACGATGAATTTATAGAAACATGGGCTATTTTTGTAAGGAATAACCCCATTGAAAAATGGAAGCCGCAAATTAAAAATTTAATAGACTCCCAGATAATAATAGCAAATAGATTTTACTCACATCTATTAAAAACAAAAAATGGTGAAGAAAAATTAAATCTGTTGAGAAGATGAGCAAAAGAGGGCAGATGGAGCAGGTATTCTTTTACATATTTGCAATAATTGTTACAGCTGTTATTTTATTTCTTGGAATAAAGGCAGTTGGATACTTGCTAGAAACAGGATCTGGTGTTGAGACAGCCAATTTCAAATTAGATATAAACTCCCAGATAAAAAAGAATTTCGATCTTAATACAGGGTCTCTGACTCAGGAGAAGATATATGCTCCGGCTAATCTTGATGTGGTGTGTTTTATTGATCCAAGTGAGGATATGGATTTTAATCTAATTAAAGATCCTGCAATAAGGCAAAAAATTTCTGGATTGGCAAAATCAGGGGTGAAGGATGAAAATGTTTATTTTTCCATAAAAAAGCAGCTTGATTCATTTAAGGTCGATAATATGAAACCAAAAAATAATATACAATGTAAGGAAAATCCGGGCGGTCAGATAATAATTCAAATGGAAAATAAGGGCTCTTACACAGAGATAACACTAAAATGAAAAAGGGGCAGATGCAGTATAACTGGGCTTTTGTTATTATAGCTGGCGCTGTTATTCTTGCCTTTTTTGTTTCATTTACAGTTAAATATATTGACATACAGAATAAAAAAGATAGTGCAATGGTCGCATCTGAGATATATAATTCATTATTTGCACTCCAAAAATCCTCTTATCAGACAGAAACACCGATTGATTTGTTTCTTAGGACAGACCTATCTTTTTCCTGCGATAAGCTAGAAGTCGGAAATTTCTTCTCCGAGGCTCTTGAAAAGGAATTTGTTTTTGCTCCAAGGAGTTTATTCACGGATAAAATCCAGGTCTTTATGAAATCCTGGAAATATCCGTTCAAGATAGCAAATTTATTTTATTTGACCTCAAGTGAAAAGAAATATTACATAATCTTTGATGCATCAAGCGCTGAATTTGTGAATAGTCTCGAATTTCCAAAGAATTTTAATATTATAAAAACAACAACAAAGCCAAATTTGAATGATCCGAATTCCAGGATAATCTCATTCACATCACAGAATGCAGACGTTAAAATAACACCCGGTGAGAATGGTTATGCAACTATAAACAATAAACAATATCCTGTCCTGGGATTGCCATTAGTATACGGAGCAATCTTTTCGAGTGATTACCCATGCATATTAGATAGATTGCTTGCAAAATTTTCAAATATGATTGATATATACTCAGCAAAAGTTGATTATATGTCTGCATTAAACAATAATTGCGACTACTCCCAGTTAAAAAGAACACTGTCCTTGCTGAATGAGAGGATAAAAAGCAAGGATTATGTCAGCATCAATGAGTATTCAAGAACACTTGAAGAGCAGAATAATAACTTATTAAACTCGGAGTGCCAGCCATTGTACTAGCGCTTTTAGAAAAAGCGTTAGCGGAAAAAAGAAAATGAAGAAAGCGCAGATACAGATACAGGAAACGATAATTGTAATATTCATATTCATAATAATACTTGGTGTTGGGCTTGTCTTATTCTACAAGTTTAATGAGTCAAGTATAAGACAGATAGAAGATGATGATAGACTAGTATACTTCTATAATATGATCGGTACATTCCCGAGTATGCCCGAGGTAAAATGCTCTTCTTTAGGTGATGAAAAAGAGTGTATTGATGTTTCCAAGTTAATAGCCTTTAAGAATAAAGGAGAGTTTTTCAAATCAAATATTACTATATATACTGTATACCCCGAAAGACCAAACATTGAGTGTACAATACAGAAGCTAAATTCGGGACAGGATTGTGGTACTTTTCCTGTTTTTAGTAATATACCAAAAACTTTTATCAATAAAAGGGTTATTTTTACCCCTGTATCATTATATTACCCAGATAGAGATACATATGAATTAGGAAAATTAGTAATAGAGGTTTACTCATAGAAAGATATATAAGTAAGTTAATCTTACTAATAAGATAAAACTTATTTGGAGGTAAAAATGGAAAAACTTGAAATAACAAGCATGAGTTCAAGAGGACAGATAGTTATCCCTTTAGATATACGTAAGCATTTGAATTTAAAAGAAGGAGAAAAATTTATAGTACTAGGAGAAGATGATACGGTACTACTTAAAAAAATAGCAATGCCCTCCTTTGAAAATTTTGATAAATTTATGCAAAAAACACATCAATTTGCAAAAGATAATGGTATAACTCGTTTAGATGTTGAAGAGGCAATTAAGAGAGCAAAGAAATGAGAGTTGTTTTAGATAACAATATTTTTGTTTCTGGAATTTTTTGGAGCGGTGATTCTGAGAGAATACTTTATAAGTGGAAAGAAGGCGAATTTATCCTTATTAGTGCAACGGAAATAATTTTTGGAAAGAAGGCGAATTTATCCTTATTAGTGCAACGGAAATAATTTTAGAATTGATTAAGGTTTTAAGAGATTTTAAAATAAAATTAGAAGATGAATTATTGAAATATTGGATTGATTTGATTGTTATAAATTCTGAATTTGTTTCAATTAAAAATGAGTTGAAAATAATTAATGAAGATGAAACAGATAATAAATTCATTGAGACTGCAATTATGGGTGATGCGGATTATATAGTTACACAAGATAAGCATTTATTAAATGTAAAGAAATATAAAGATATTAAAATAATAACTCCTGATAAATTTTTGAGGGTTTTGGAAAAATGAAAAAGGCTCA
>JAGVZV010000011.1 GCA_018302265.1 Candidatus Woesearchaeota archaeon
CCTAAGCATTAGGAGTGCTTCGCGCTATCCAGGCTGCGCTACAGTCCCATATTAATAAAAAAGAGAAATAATAACTTTTAAATTAATCTTTTTCTTTTACTTCTATAACCCTCATCTTTTTTGCATCTCTCTTAGGTATTACAACCAAGTATTTTTGATATTGATGTGTTTTATAACCCATTTCTCTCAAGACATTAGTAATTAAAATACCTGCAATTTCAGCTGTATTAATTAAAAATCCATTTCCATAATTTACCCCCATTACAATTTTTCCTTTAAATGGGGATAGATTTTCGAATCTTTTGTATAATTCACCTTCTTTTATTAATGGACTAAAACTAGATAAAAGTCCAGCCCATTCTATTTCGTCTCTTTCTCTTAATCTTGACAATAAAGATTCTAAATTCTCTTCAAAACTGGTTCTTCCGTTAAAATAGCCCCTTGGAATACAGTCAGCACCTCTTGCAACATCTTTTAATGCTTTATAATTATTTTTGGACGGTTTTTCTAAATAGATAATAAGTTTTTCTAAATATGCAGAAATCATCCCATTCCTTCTTCTATCTCTTTCAATATCTGTTAATGCATCAGACATACTTATATTATTTTATATTAATTTAAATAAATTTCTAAACCCTAATCTCTATATTCTTATTCATATCCAAAGCATCAAGTACTACTCTTCCAGGTTCTGATTTTTTATTGATTCTAATCTCGCCATCAGTTCCAACTATTGCACTTAAAATAAAATTATCTCCAACATAGAAATCAGCTCTCTTCTTTATGTATCTGTTCTCTAATTTGAATATTAAATGCTTATTTGTTTCTGAAACATCGTATCTTACTTCCTCTTGCCGCTCTTTTATCTCTTCAACATCAATACTAACACCCAATCTCTTTTCGATTACCTCTATATTGCTTCCTTCTCTTCCTATTACTTCTCCTATCCTTGATTTTGGAACATAAACACGAACTCTGTTTGCATCTACTAATTCTGCTTTTACATTTCCGTATCTCCTGAATTCCTGCTCAACAAGTTTTAAAGCCAAAGTATTAACAGAGCTTGAATTCTCGGCTTCAACAGGAACAACAACTGTTTCCTCACCATAAGAATATATCTCGTATTCTAATTTATTGGTTTCAAAATCCCTTACTTCAACTACTGGACGCGCAAGATCCTGCTCTACCATCCCACTAGGTACCTTGACTTTCATTTTTAGTGTTAGAACTTTTTTTATTTTTCCTGCTTCAATGAACATGAGAGTATCAACAACACTCGGAATCATTCCTGTCTCTGTTCTTCCTATAAATCTTTGTATAGCATCTATAGGTGATGCTGAGTGCAATACTCCAATGCAAGAAGAACCTGCTAATCTTAAATCAATATATAAAGCAAAATCAGGAGTATCACGAATCTCGTCAAATATTATATTATCCGGTCTTGACAAGAACAAAATATCATGGATTTCCTCACTTGTTGTGAAATTTTTGCTGTATTGCGTTACTTCATCTGATAATTGCAAGTCTCTTGGAGATTCAACTGTTTTTGTAATTCTTCCATTCTTGGCATAAAATTCAGCTATTGATTGCGCGAATGTCGATTTTCCACTACCAGTCTCTCCTGAAATTAAAATTCCCTGAGCCTTAGTTTTTATTCTTTCAAAAAGAGTTTCTGGAAGTTTGTAATCTTCTATATTTAATTTTTTAATTGGCCTTACAACAGTTATTTCCCAACCATCTGATACTGGCGGCTTTACAATGACAATCCTGTACTTGTAAAACTGCGCTATAGTAGATCCGCGCCTCTGGATTTCTACAAAACAACCAGGGGCTGCCCTTGTTTTTTCAACTGCATCCTTTGCAAGAGATTGTACCTGCTTGCTGCTTAACTTATCTTTCATCTTTTCCAGCTTCCAATCACCGGGATGTCCTTTTTTTGCTGTAACATGGCAGTTTTCTTTTATATGGACTGACATTGTGTTTGCATCAAAGTATTTTTCAAGTTCTAATTTTAATTCTGGCCTTTTCATCTCTATGAACTTTAAAGGAATACCAAAGGCTTTTGCTGATGCTGCTTGCACTCTATCAGCTGTTACGAGTGTTGCTTTCTGGTCGTGTGCTATAGAACGTATCAGCGCATCTATCTCTCCTGATCTTGCAAGGGAAATTTGTGCTATGTTGGGTCTTGGCCCTAAAAATTCTATTGAAATTTTCTTTTTCTTTTGGAAATCCTGCAATTTTTCAAGCTCTTCTAATCCTATGTAACCAATTTCTAATCCGTGATTTGCCTGGTTTTCTAATTCTGCAACTGAGGCATTAGTGATTATTACTTTACCCTTTAGCTTCTTCTCTTTTATTAGATTAGAAGCAATTCCTTCTATTATTACACTTGTATCCAGTACATGTTTTTGCATTTTCGTTATATTTATATACTCCATAATATACTTTTACATTGCCAGATAACTATAGAATAAGCAACTTGGTTATCTGGCATAAAGAAGTTCTATATTTAAAGCTTTCTTTTAAGAAAGTAGTTCCGAAAGTGCTAAAGTGGGAAATGAAACTCGTAAAATGGTTCTACAAGGTTTATAAAGGCAAAATACAGAGATTAGAAGTGCGAAAAGTTTCTTGGAATTGGGCTATTTTCTTTAGAGGTGGGCAATATTTCTTTAATAAACAGGAGAAGGAATATTAGTCTTACAATTCATTTTTATCCAATTTAAATCAAATTCTTCTAATTCTCTTCTACTATTATTTACTATAAAATATTCTCTATTTATACAATTTTTACTAACACAACTAGGACCTGGCATTAGATTAACAATCCATCCATCGGGACATATCCTTAATTTATTTGAATGGGGAAGTTCATCACATTTTCCAAAAAGTTTTTCTATTACTCCTTTATTTAATCTTATTAAACCTTTATCTTTTTTACTTATTTTAAATATATCATAGAATATTGGTAATTTATAACACTCATTAAAATCAAATTCAATTGAGTCTGTTTTGAAAATATGTATAATATAATTGTCTCCTTCATCAAATATTGTATAATTAATATACTTAAGTTCTCCTCTTTGATAATAATGACCCTCATAAAAGAATGATTCAGTAACTTCAGAATAATATAATGCAGATTTAAGAGCAACTTCTTTTGTAATTATATTTTTATTAATTTTCATTAATGGTAGTCCATAATTTGTTACATCGGTATGTGACCAATCAGAATAAGAATTAAAATCAGAATATAATAAATCATAATCATCACAAATCCCATAATATCTCTTTTCCAATTTATTACTATAATACTCATCAAAACTTCTAATTTGGGTATCATAATCGCAATGAGTTAAGTTAATTAGATTTTGGTTTTTTATAAGGGTATAAAGTTCTGTAGAAGATTGAAAGAATAGAGAATTGTTTGGTACAAAATAATTTAATATTTTATCAATATCATTCTCAAATAATATTTTATAATTTTCAGATAATCCACAAGATAAGCTTGTATCACAGTAAATTATTTTCTTTAATTTGTTAAAAATATTTTTATCTATAACTCCTTCATTTTTATATTTATTATAAATCTCAAAGATATCTAAACTTTCTGTAAAATTTATATATAAAATATTATAATTTACATTATTATCCTTATTTACTTCTATAATTTTATCTTTCCCTTCTAATATAACATAAAAAACATATGTTCCGGGTTTATTTATTTTATAAGGAATGCGTATGTATCCTTTTCCTAGGTCTACATACCTATATACCATGCCTTCTCTATTATAATAAGAAGGAAGTGGTTTAAGGTCTAAAGAGATATTTCTTCTTTCAATAACTTCATTGATAGTATTTCCATCCATATCTGTTCCATTTACATAAAAAGAGATGATAATATTTGACATAATAGAATCTTCTGAACTGTAAATTGAATAATCTATAACAAGAGATAAATTAGTTTCGTTCGTAGGAAAAGAAGGATTTATTATTAAATCTCCAATTTTTAAATCATTAAAAGTACAATTTTTTGAATCTGTCTTCCATCCCCCACAATTATTATCTTTAACACAATTAAATTCAACATAATCATCATCCACTTTTGAATCACTAACTTTAGAACCTAAAAGGTATTCACATTTTATTGAACCTATTTCACAGCTATCTTCTGGACATTCTTTATTTTTAAATTCAATACATCCACTTATCAAAATAAGCAAAAGAACTAACCCTATAATCAAGTATTTTCTCATATAAATCTTAAGATTTCATACTTTAAAAAGATTATCAAGCCTTTCAAGAGCCAGTTCTTTCTGCCTTCTTCTCCAATGGGACATTCTCTTACTAATTACATTGATGTTACTATAACATTAATAAGATTAAAGGGCCCTAAATGGGACAATATAAATTTTACCCCACCTTTCTAACAAACACTAAAAATCCAGTGTGACCTATCATTCTTGACTCGGGCCTAATCATATTATTTGTTTCCCATTTTCTCTCTATTAATTCAGAGGTTTTTACTAACATAAATTGTTCTTTAATATTTTTTATTAATTTATCAACCTGGTTTATAGTAGGCAAGTAACAAACCAAAAAACCACCTAATTTCAAAGATTTAGGGGCGTATTTCAATACTTTCCAGGGTTCCATTAAATCCAGTGTTATTAAATCGAGATTTTTCTCAGAAATTCCCTTATAGATATCTTTTTGTTTAATTTTAATGTTTTTTAATTTTAAAAATTTAAAATTGTTACTGGCTATCTTAAAGAATTCTTTTCTGTTTTCATAAGTTACAACTTTCTTGCATATATTCGCTAAATACGCAGCAAGATAACCAGTGCCTGCACCAGCATCAACAGCAAGAGAATTTTTATTAATCCCTGTTTCAGTAATTATCAGACCAATATCCTTATTGCGAACAATTGCAGGGCCCCTTTTCATAAATCTTGTAAGATCAGTAAAAGATGGGTTTATTGCATAAACTATTTTTCCTGAATGAGTCTTGTTCTTCCCAAGTTTTACTTTTTTTATATTGCCCTCATTCAAGCTTACATTAATATCTTCTTTCAGATACTTTCTTCCGTCTTTTGTTATTAAAATCTTCATCTTAGTAATATATTACTGCAATTCCTGCAAGTATTATAAGGGTTGCTATGATCCTTCTTAGCATATTCTGTCTTTCTTTTAAGAATATTATACCCAGTAAGACTGTAATAAGGGCGCTTGTTTTTATTATTGGAAATACAGTGCTGACGTCAATTAGAGCATATGCTTTTAGCGAAGTATAATAAAATATAGCTCCTAATACAGAAGCACCCAAAACAACCTTATATTGATTTTTGATTATAGACTTGAATTCTTTTTTCTTTTTTAGCGTGAAAAACATGAGTATAAAAGCAGGTATCAAATAAACATAGAAGCTTACAAATTCCGGATTTGCATTATTTAAGGCTAATTTATCAAAGATTGCTACAAGAGCGACTAGAAATGCAGTAACTATTGTTAATTGTATTCCCTTATGTTTGAAATCTAATTTTCCTTTCTTGAATCTTAGTATTATCAGTCCTGAAAATATTAAAAATGTTCCAATCCCTTTGTTCAAAGTTAGTTTTTCTGATAAAAATAAAATAGACATTAATAATAGAAATATAATTCTTATCTGGCTTACAGGGGCTCTTAGAGATACTTCTGTATACTTATAAGAATAATTCCCTATTATTGCAATTAACACCCATATTATTGAGGATATTAAAATAAACAGGTAAACAATATTATTTGTTGGCGCTTTTGCTGTTAAAAATATAGGGATGAATAATAATGTTGCTATAAAATTTTCTATAAATGCAAATACATAAGGATCTTCCTTGATCATTACAATTCTATTTAGAAAGTCCTTGGTTCCGTCTGTCAGTGCAGCAATTATTGCCGGTATTATCCATAACATTTTTCCTCTTATGTTTTTAAATATATTTAATATAGATTTCAAAGAATTTTTTGTATGTCTCTTTGAACCTTTCCAATATCACAAATTATGATAACAACTTGGATGTACTGCTAAAATGGTTGCACATGTATTTAATAATAATCTTTTTTTGCATATAGAACAATAATATATTTCTTTTTTAGAATATTTTTTTGAAGCTAAATTCATCAATATTTCAGATGAAGATTTGAATTTTTTATTATTATCATTCCTATTAAAAATTTTAATTGGTATATCAATATGTCTCTTCTTAGATTCAATAAACTTTGATGTAGATTCATTAACGCAGTCAAATATCATTACTTTTGGTTTTAAATATACCCCTTTTGTCATATTTTTCCATATTTGCATTTTACTGTTTTTATCTTCTATTTCTATAAATATTAATTCATTTCCTTTTTTCCAAACTACATCTATGTAATC
>JAGVZV010000025.1 GCA_018302265.1 Candidatus Woesearchaeota archaeon
AATAAATTTTGATGTTTATATTTTAAATGATGTTATTCCAAAACCCAAAGTTTTATCTTATTTGAATGAAAGTAATTTTATATGGAAAAAGTACAATATAACAACTAAATATAATAATTTTTATGAAAAGGAAATTAATTTAAGTGCTGAAGAGATAGAATTTTTATTTGGTAAAGGAAATAATCAAGAAGAATGTTTATATTATAATAAAATAATAAATAAAATTACAAATAATTCTAAAAATTTTAATATAATCTTTTTAAATAATAATAATTTTAAGTATATAGGGAGAGGTTGTTTGTGTGATTGTAATTTTATATTAGTTGGGATAGAGAAATGGTGGTTTATTGATTTTACGGGGTGGAATGTTGCTCATGAAATAGGACATTTTTTAGGATTATCAGATATTCAATGTTATGGAAGAACTAAAAAGAATCTTATGAATGATGAAACTAAAAAGATCTTTTTCTTTAACTCAAATTTTTTAGATCAGTCACAAATAAATAGTGTTGTAAATAAAACTAAAGATTTAAGCAAAGAAGAGCGAGAGAAACTCGTGTCTCTCAAAGCTAAAAATTAATTATTATAAACATCTTTTGCAGAATTAATAACTTTAGTATTATATCCTCCCTTAACCAGCTTATTATACCTTTTACTAAGTTCAATAAAGCTTAATATCTTTAGTGCAGTTACTTTATCATTGCATTCTCTAGTAAGTTCTTCTACACCTAAATCTTCAAGTTTATTCAGATTATAATTCTTAAGTAATCTACTAGACAAATCTAAAACTCCTTCTTTTGTTCCTTTTCCAATAATCATAGCCAACAATTCAACATCTGTTAATTTCTCAACACCCTCTCTTGTTAACCTGACATCTGGCTTGTCAAACCAGGGCATATCATCAATTTTCATAAAAAATCCAATAAAAACCAGCTAATAAACATTTATCAACTCTGAAATAGATATTTGCATAGGAATAACGAAAGAAACGCTCCAAAAACTAAACTATTATAAATAAAAGATTTACAAGAAAAGAATGAAATGGAGCTTGTATAATAAAGAAACATCTTTAGAACCGTTAGTATTCTCGAATAATAAATCCCAATTAGATATAGTCAAAGAGGTGTTAAAAGCAATAAAAGAAGGGCATAAAATAATATTCATAAAGGGGGCTTGCGGAACTGGAAAAAGCGCCATTGCCTTAAATCTAGCAAAAGAAGTAGGAAAGACTTCAATAGTGGTTCCAGTCAAGCCATTACAAAAGCAATATGAAGAAGATTACACTAAAAAGTATCGTATTCTAAAAAATAATAATGAAAACCTGAAAATAACAGTTATTGATGGAAGAAATAATCATAAATGCCCGTTTAACAGTACAAATTGCGATTCTAAAGATTTGCCCTGCACCATAGAGATTAAAGAAAGAAATAAAAAATTATTAGAAAGATACATAAAAATTAATCCTTTTGTTAAATTAGAAAATTTTGAAAATATAAAAGATATAAGAAGAAAATCCATAGCACCGGCATGCCCTTATTGGTCTCCTATCATTCCAGATGAATATGAATATGACCTGGAAGATTCAAAAGAAATTTCATATAAAGGATTAAGAAATAAAACATTTACATTCTTCAAAAGAAAGGATGGTTGTGGTTATTATGATCAATTCATGGGGTACATAAACTCGGATGTAATTATATTCAACAGTAAAAAGTATGAATTAGAAAATTCAATGGATAGAAAACCCCTGACAGAACTGGAAATTATAGATGAATGCGATGCATTTCTGGACAATCTTTCCAATGAAAAGAAAATAAATTTGGACAGGTTATCTCTGAAATTAAATGAAATAACTAATAAAGACTTAAAGGAATTGGCAATAGAAATAGGTGATTTAATTATAGAAATTAAAAATAAGAATTTAAATGAAGAACCAGTATTAATCAAGAATACAAAAATTCTAAACCTGTTAAAATATTTTTTGAATAATCCAAGTTTATTTGAAGAAACAGATGAAGAATTATCGGAATATATTTATAAAACTTATGAGATAGCAAAGTACTTTGAGAATATATTGGATGAAACATACATATCTTTCTCTAAAAATAAGGATGAAGAAAGTATAGTAACCATTGTAACAATTAATTTAGAGAAGAAACTAAATGAATTTTTAGATAAGAACAAAGTGTTTGTAATGATGAGCGGAACAATACACTCTGAAGCAGTTTTAAGAAGTGTTTTTGGATTAAAAGATTTTAAGGTTATAGAAGCAGAAACGAAGCCCAATGGAAGTTTAATAAAAGTAAAATCTGGTTTAGAAAAGAAATTTAACCATATTTTTTACAGTCAAAACAGGGAGTTATATCTAAAAGCATTGTCTAAATGTATAGAAATTGCCAAAAGACCAGTGCTAATACACGTTCATTCCTTTTTCGACCTTCCATCAGATTATGAATGTTCAAGGTATAATATACAAAATTTAAAAGCAAGGGATGATTTAAAAAATGATCAGGAGATATATAAAAAAGGGGAATTAGTCCAAAAATTTAAAAATAAAGAGATAGATGTTCTTTATTCAACAAAATGCAATCGGGGGGTTGATTTTCCAGGAGACATGTGTAACAGTATAATCTTTACAAAATATCCATTCCCGAATTTAAATTCTTTATTCTGGAAAGTGCTTAAAAAAGTTAATCAATCACAATTTGATTTGTTTTATTTTGATAAAGCAGACAGGGAATATACACAATGGATTTATAGGGGAATAAGATCAAAGGATGATAAGGTTGAATTATTAAGCCCGGACCTAAGGGTTTATTATCGTTCTCCATTGAAGTAGAAGAGCGAGAGAAACTTGTGTCTCTCAAAGATAAAACAAAAGCTTTAAATACAACTGAATTATTAAAAAGTCATATGAACCAAATAAAAGTCAATTATGAATATGAAATCCTGCTTTCTTTATTAAAAAAGAATATGCATGGAAGAGAATTAGCTAAAGAATTAAAAACATCTCTTACAAGGGTGCAGTCTATATTTAATGAATTAAGGCAGATAAATGTGCTGGATTATGAAATTGAAGGGAAAAATCATGTTTATTTTATTAAAAAAAACTTGATTGCAAAATCATTTATTTTAAATGCAGAAAATTACAAGTTCATAAAACTATTAAAGAAATATATATCTTTAGAACCAATATTTAAGGATATTATAGAAAAATGCCCGGATAAAATGATTATCTTATTTGGAAGCTATGCCAAATTTATACCAAAAAATGACAGTGATATTGATATTTATGTTGAAACAACAGATAAAAATCTTAAAGAAAATATACAAATAATTAATAATTTACTGGGCGTTAAAATTGGAGAATTTAATCCCAATGATTTATTAATAAAAGAAATAATAAAAAATCATATAATTATTCAGGGAGGGGAAACTTTTTATGAAAGACTTGGATTTTTTAAATAAATTAAAAGAGGAGAGAAAACTTGAGCTGATTGATCCTACAGAGCCAATGTCAGAATCATATGAAAAGAAGAGCAGGGACTGCCTTTTAGGGGCAAAATTATTATTCAAGGGGAATCTTTTTGAAAATGCTATAGGGGAGGCATATTATTCGATGTATAATATAATTCAGTCATTATTTTTAAAATGCGGGATAAAATGTGAGAACCATAGTGCAGCTGCTATTCTTTTAAAAAGATTATTTCAATTAAATGAAGTGTACACAACCTTCTCAAAGGCTAAAGATGAAAGGATAGATAAACAATATTATGTTATAACAATGCAAATTAAGCCTGTAACAAAAGAATCTGCTCAAACCCTGATTAATATTGCTGAAAAATTCATTCTGGATATTAAATATTATAAAGAAAATTTAAAATTAATAGAAATAAATAATATCAGGAAAAAATTTGAAGAATGAATAAGCTTTTCTATAAGAGCGAGAGAAACTTGTTTTCTTTCCGAGGTTTCTTTAGTTTTCTCCGAGGTCTTTTTTAAAGAGCTCAAAACTAAAAAGAAAGCTTTATATACAAGTTTGTATCTTATAGTTATCAGTTAATAACTAAATAATATTAATATGTTACAAAAACAAATTCAAGAAAGGCCTGTTCACTGGCCTACTTTAAACACAGTAATTATGGTAGAAGATGCTTTAAAAAATATGGATGAAAGTGTAATCTCAATAGCAGAGCTGAAAAGAAAACTTCCAAGACAGGTAAATCATATTACTTTAATGGTAATTCTTGAATATCTGGAAAGAAGCAATAAAATTGCTGTAACTCTGAAAGGCATAACCTGGATAGAAAATAATAATCCAAATCTAAAAAGAGCAATTTTGAATGGAGTTGAATTATGAAGGAAGTCAGGGTGATTTTATCTCCTGAAGCAGAAGAGGTTTATAAAAAGCTTAATGCAGAGGCAGAAAATAATAAGCAATCAAGGATGATTCTAAAAGCAATAAATAACAAGATAGAATTTATTAAATCCAATATTCATTATGGGAATCCAATAGCAAAGAGCTTAATTCCTGAAGAATACAGGAAAAAATATGAAGCAAATAATTTATTCAGGATTGAACTGCCCGCATTCTGGAGAATGATTTATACTCTGACAAACAACGAAGAAATTGAAATTATTGCATTTGTTTTAGATATCATTGACCATCCTGAATATAATAAAAAGTTTGGCTACAGAAAAAAGTAGAAGAGCGAGAGAAACTTTCAAAACCAAAGAGAGAGAAGATATTCTTATTTAATATCTCTTGATAGTTTCAAGTAAAAATTCATAGGTTTTATCTGCCTGTTCCAGCATAAATTGATAATAATTCTTAAGTCTCCCTTCTTTTGATTTTTCAATAGCATTAAAATAAGCAAGCTTATTCAATTTATACACAATTATAGGGTAATAACCTGCACTTAAAAGAATTTTATTCATGATTAATCTCCCAGTTCTTCCATTTCCATCCCTAAAGGGGTGGATAAACTCATATCTTTTGTGAAATTCAAGCGCTAAAATTAAAGGATGTATCTTATTTTTATTATCTCTATACCATTTTAAAAGAGATTTTAATTCTTCTTCTACTTTCTCCGGAGGAGTGGTGTGAGAATTTCCAACGATTACTGGCTCTTTTTTAAAGCCTTTAGGGTAAGGAATATTTCCTTCCATAAACAAGTCTTTAGTTAAAATATGATATAATCGTTTAATGGAATGGGTATTAAATTTGAATGATTTTTGCAGATAATCAAAAGAAGTAATGGAATTTTTTACTTCTTTAACTTCATTCCTGTTCTGATATTTTGTATCTCCTGTATCAATTATTTCTCTTACTCTTTCAGGAGGAATTTTTGAACCTTCAATATTATTTGAATTAAATATAAATTCTTTTATAAATTCCAAATCCAAAGAAGATCTGCATCTTTTTCCTTCTATTAGGTTATTTATTTTTATTGATTTAAGCTCTATCCTTTCAGCCAAATTTTCATTATGGGAAATATTTTTTTTAATTTGTCCTAAAAATTTCTTTCTGAAAGTTAATTCTTCATTGGAAATAATATCTAAGTTATCCATTACATATTTATCTTTGTCCAGGCTTTGCAAACCCTTTCCAATATACTTTTTTATTAGGAAATTTTCACCCATAAAAGATACTTTTTTAACAAAAGAAACATATACTGTCCCTTTTTTCCCTTTTTTTTCTAAATAACTCATACCTTTCTAAGGAGATTATAGTTTATAAATTTTACCTTTTGGGCAGAAACATTTAATAGTCACAGCGAGCATAAATGCTTATTTACCTCCTTTTTGGGAAGGAAAAATAACATATATTTTTACCTTTTGGGCAGAAACATTTATATCAACTTACGAAGAGCGAGAGAAACGTGTGTCTCTCAACGCTATATAATACTATCTAGTAAAATATAATGCAAAAATTTCTAAAGAAAAAAATTCGCACATAGGTTAAGAAGTTCATTTTTAGGCGTTTAGTAACCGCAGACTGAACATCTCGTTGCCTTGATGCTTACATCTCGGTCCTATCAAACTCGTCTTCTACGAGAGCCTAGTGTGTCTCTTTTCGCGGTTGGCTTCGAGCTTAGATGCTTTCAGCTCTTATCCATTGGGACGTAGCTGCTCTGCCTGCCTTGTCAGACA
>JAGVZV010000030.1 GCA_018302265.1 Candidatus Woesearchaeota archaeon
CGGACTAATTGAAGTTTTATTAACAGGAGATACGCAATATGTATTGGAGGAATCTGATTGCAAGAATCCAAATGAAGAAGGTGTTGGTAAAAAATCAGTGTATAAATACCAAGAGGGAAGTTTAATAAGCAGTTATGAAACAGAGTGCACGGTGCTTCCAGCAAAAACAGTTCCATTCTATTCTTTAATATCTGTTATTATAACCCTTGCTGTACTAATTGGGTTCTACATGTTTAGAAGCAAAATATTTTCTTATTTCCACAAAAAGTAGAATACTTGAAGAAACAATAATTAAATACACCCAGTCTATTATATCCAATCTTACCACACTGAAAAAATCATTCCATAAGTAAATAACCAGCAATTGTAATATTATAGATATTGATATTGCATACAATAATTTCTTATTAGAAAAGAAGCTTATATTAAATAATGACTTGTCTGTTCTTGAGTTTAGCGCGTTAAACATCTGGAACATTACTAAACCAGAAAAGGCCATTGTCTGCGCATATCTTATTTCATAATGGCTGTTGTATAATCCAAATAAGAATAATGTACCTGCTGTCATCAAAATTCCATTTAGTAGTATGGATATCCCTATTTTTTTGTTTACAACATTAGCATTCTTTTTCCTTGGTTTTTTGAGCATTACATCATTTTCAACAGGTTCAACACCCAGAGCCAATGCAGGAAGCCCATCTGTTACCAGATTAATCCACAGTATTTGCGCTGGCAATAGTATAAGCGGAAATCCCAGAATAACTGCAATGAAAACAGTTAACAATTCTCCAAGATTGCAGGATAATAAATAATGAATAAACTTTTTGATATTATCAAAAATTCCACGCCCTTCTTTTACGGCCTTGACAATGCTTGCAAAATTATTATCTTTTAGTATCATCTCGCTTGTTTCCTTGGCAACATCTGTTCCGGATTCTAATGCAATCCCGATATCTGCTTTTTTAAGCGCTGGTGCATCATTGACGCCATCCCCTGTCATTGCTACAATGTGGCCGTTTGCTTTTAGGGCGTTTATTATTCTTACTTTATGTTTTGGGTTTACACGGGCATAAACAGAGATATCCTCTGCTAATTCTTTTAATTTTTCATTGGATATATTGTCTAGTATATCTCCTGTAATCAATTTCCCTTCTATACCCACTTGTTTCGCTATTGCCTTTGCTGTTTCTTTGTGGTCTCCTGTGATCATAACAATCTTTATCCCGGCATTCTTGCATGTAATTACAGCTTTCTTTACCTCTTCTCTTGGAGGGTCTATCATCCCCATAAGGCCGACAAATATCAGGTTCTCGAATTTATTGGTTTTAGAGAAAGCAAATCCAAGGACACGAAGAGCTTTTGAAGCCATGAAATTATTCATCTCTAAAATCTGTTCTTTTTCTTTTTTTCCGAGCCATCTTGCTCTTCCATCAATTTCTATATAGGAGCACATATCAAGTATATTCTCAGGAGCTCCCTTGACAAAATAAATATCCCTCTCTTTTATCTTATTCAGAGTAGCCATATATTTTTTCTCTGAAGAGAATGGAATTTCCTGGACTCGCGGATATCTTTTAAGGTGAATTCCTGCTTTTTTAGCAGCTACTAAGAGCGCCAGTTCTGTTGGGTCTCCCTGCAATGAGTTTATATCTGCATCATTGCACGAGAAGGAAGTCTGCAATAATTGTTTTAGCGATTCTGGATTTACTTTTTTCCCGTCATACAAAAAGTCTCCACTAATCTGATATCCTGTCCCTGTTACTTGAATTAGCATATTATTTGCATAAATGGATTTTACAGTCATTTCATTTTTGGTTATAGTTCCTGTTTTATCCACGCAAATTACCGATGTGCTTCCTAAAGTTTCAACTGCAGGCAGTCTTCTAATGATAACGTTACTTTTAGCCATCTTTTGCACTCCCAGGGCGAGAGTGATTGTAATTACTGCAGGCAAACCCTCTGGAATAGCAGCCACAGCAATTGAAATAGAAACAAACAGCATATCTATGAACTCTTTGCTGACCAAAAAACCAATTCCAAATATAATCAAAGCAATCAAAATAATTCCTGTTGAAATTAATTTTCCTAATTGGTCTAACTTTCTTATCAAGGGAGTTTTTGTCTCTTTTATTTGCTGTATGCTCTCTGCTATTTTGCCTATTTCAGTGTTCATTCCTGTACTGATAACAATTGCCTTTGCTTTGCCATAAACACACATTGTTGAGGAGAAGACCATATTCTTTTGCTCAGATACTTGTTCTTTGTTTACTATGAAAGACACTTTTTCAACCGGCACTGATTCCCCTGTTAGAACAGCCTCGTCTATTTTTAGATTGTAAGTCTCAATTATCCTTGCATCAGCCGGAACAAAGTTTCCCTCTTCAAGAACGATTATGTCCCCAGGAACAAGCAATTCAGATGGAATTATCTTTTTTACGCCCTCGCGGATAACAATCGCATTTGGAGTGCTTAATTTTTTAAGTGCTGCAATCGCTTTTTCTGCTTTATACTCCTGGGAAAATCCGAGTATTGCATTTAGCACCAGAATTACTAAGACCAGGATAGCATCAGTCATTTTATCCAATAAGAATGATAAAATAACAACTACTGCTAACACCCATATAATAAAACTCTTGAACTGATTAATAACTATTTTAAATGCTGAGATGGCTTCTTTCTTTTTGAGAATATTAGGGCCGTATTTTTTTAATCTTTCTAAAGCTTCCTTTTCTGTAATTCCTTCTGGACTAGAACTAAATGATTCAAGAACCTCTTTTGGCGTTTTATTGTAATAGCCCATACTTTTAATTATTAAAATATATTAATAAAATTATGCTTTGTTCTTTCTGCGCCTTCTTTCCTGTCTTATACCTTTTACAAGCTTATAAGCAGCCTCTCCACCAGGGACCAGGGAAGAAATAGCACTAACACCAACATCAAATAACATGCTTTCTGTGAATAATTCCTTTGATACTTTGTGCTCTAGCTCTTTTACAAAACTGATCCTTCCGGTAATGCTGTCAATTTCAATATAAATGGTATCATTTTTTTTAGAGTGTTTATACTCAAACAAGTAAACCGGTTTAAAATACAGTATCATCTGATCTACTTCTGCTTTTTCATCCAGTATCTTGTCTGCTGAAACAGGATTTATTATCTCCTGCAGCATAGAACGCAGGATAAATGCAGCCCTTAAGACAACAGGGACTACAATCACATCTGTTTTCATCATCTCTTCAACTTCTTTTATCTTTTTACTCTCATGCGTTAAATAAACAGAATACTTATCATTATTTTTAATGTTGGATGCATTTTTTATATCCATTGCCCCATCTATCAAAACCTCTTTTCTTTTACATTCGTGACATATATCAACAGAATTAAAAACAACTGTATTGTCCTTTTTTCCTTCTGCTGCAGAAAATTCTTGGTCTCCTATGACTAATTTTTTAACTTCAGAAGAGACAATCACTTTATAGTTCGATTTTCTTTCGTAATCAACAGTAGATTCAGCTACAATGTGCCAGAATGGATCATAGCGCTTTATTATCTTGACCAGTTTAATCTCGGCTTTTTCCTTTGCAAATTTGTTTGCTATTCCTGCAAACAGACCAAATGCCTTGCTTTTGTTCTTTTCAGCCATTTCCAGTAATTCTTCCTTCTTCAGTTTATCCAGAAAATACCGAATTTCCTGCTTTTTGGCCTTTAATAACTTGTTTTCCATTTTTAATAATAAAAAGGTTTTTATAGTGTTTATATCTTTTTCTCTTCAAGCACCGGTAGTATAATGGCTAGTATGTCGGCCTTCCAAGAGCTTTCTTAAAAAGAAAGTTCGCAAAGAAAGTCGATAATCGGGGTTCAAATCCCCGCCGGTGCATATAAATCATGAATAGATTACCAAGAAATGATTTGGATAAGAATATCTTAGTATTTTGTTCGCATCCGGACGATTTAGATATTAGCATGGGAGGATCTGTTGCAAAATTCTCTAAAGAGGGAAATAATATAGTTGTAGTAATATTTTCATACGGAGAGTTAAGTCACCTAAAAGAAGAAATTATAAAAACAAAGAGAGAAAGAGAGGCCAGAAACTCTGGAAGAGTCTTGGGATATAATGATATCCAATTTTTTGGATTGCCAGATTCAAAAATCTCCAGTAAAATAGAAGAGATGGGCATTAAAGATAAAATAAAGGAATTAATCATCAAATACAAGCCAATCAAGGTATTTACTCATAATCCATCTGATCCAATGCCCGACCATAATACAGTTAATTCTGTTGTTATCAAAGCTATAAAAGAATTAAAGACAAGAATCCCCTTATATGGTTTTGATGTCTGGAATTTGTATAATCTAAAAGAAAGAGACAGGCCATTATATTTTGTTGATATATCTGATACGTTTTGGACAAAGGTAAAGGCGCTGAGCATGTTCAAGACCCAATTGCATGTTATGTTATACTTTTTACCAATAGTCTTTTTAAGGGCAAAGTTTGCAGGCAGAAAGAACCATTGCAAATATGCAGAGAGGTTTTACAGACTACTATGAAAAAACTACTTATAGCAACGGACTCTTTTTTGCCTAAGATAGATGGCGTTAGCATATTCTTGACAAAAGTAATTCCTAGATTATCAAGGTACTATGATATTACTCTAGTGTGCCCAGGATTTCCAGGCAAGATAAAAGATTTTAACCATATCACTATTATAAGAACAAGGGTTTCCAGGATAAAAATAGCTAATTATAATATTCCTTTGCCCAAGAATGAACAGATTAGCGAATTAGTTAAAAATTCGGATTTAATCTGGTTGCAAGACATTGGTCCTGTATGCAAAAAAACACTGAAGTTTGCAAAATTACACAATAAGCGAGTTATAGCTTATGTGCATGCTATAGAAGGCCAGAGATTTGGAATTTGTTCAGAGGCTACTTCTAAATTTAGGTTACTATTGCAGTATCTTACAAGAAAGTACGAGAGTAACTTTTATAACCAGTGTGATGTATTAATGTTGTCTTCAACTACAATCTCAAAGATATTGATGAAAGAGGGGATTAACAAAAAAGAGGTAATGGTTCCGCTTGGTATAGAGGCCAGTAAGTTTAAACCTGGGAATACAAAAAATAAATTCAATCTGAAGGATAAATTTGTTATTGGCTATCTTGGAAGGATAAGCAAGGAAAAGAATTTAGTTACACTGAGAGACGCATTCTTGCAGTTGCCTATAGAAAATAAATTCTTGCTTATTGTTGGAGGAGGTTCTTTTTTGCAGAGGAGAATGTTCAGGAATATAAAAAATATAAAAATAACCGGGTTTGTGGATAATGTTGTTCCTTACTTGCAGGCAATGGATGTTTACGTCTTGCCTAGCCTAACTGAAACAAGTTCATTGTCAACTCTCGAAGCAATGTCAGCTGGATTACCTGTAATTTCAACTCCTGTAGGGGCTATTTCAGATTATATTTACAACGAGAACAATGGATTATTATTTGATGTTAAAGACGTTGATACACTTGTAAGATTAATTGTTAAATTATACGGAGATAAAGAATTAAGAGAAAAACTGGGGAGAAATGCAAGAAAAACTGCTTCTAAATTCACTTGGGAAAAAACAACTAAAGAAATAAGGAAAATATTTGATCAAAAATAAGCGGGACTGATGGGATTTGAACCCACGACCTAAGCATTAGGAGTGCTTCGCGCTATCCAGGCTGCGCTACAGTCCCATATTAATAAAAAAGAGAAATAATAACTTTTAAATCTATCTTAAATTAATCTTTTTCTTTTACTTCTATAACCCTCATCTTTTTTGCATCTCTCTTAGGTATTATAACAAAATATTTCTGATAGTTGTGTGTTCCGTAACCTCTTTTTCTTAATTCACTACTAATTAAAACATCTGCAATTTCATCTGTATTAATAAAAAATCCATTTCCATAACTTACCCTCATCACTTTTTTTC
>JAGVZV010000027.1 GCA_018302265.1 Candidatus Woesearchaeota archaeon
AAAAATACGACAATTGAGGAAGAAGTTGTAGAGCCAGTTGCTGAAAAATCAGTAATAGAGGAGACTCCAGCCCAAGAGGAGATTGTAGAAGAAACTGAAGAAGTTGTTGAAGAACCGGTGGTAGAAGAGAATAAGACAGCTGATATCGAAGTGATAGGTAATGATATAGTGAATAGTATAGACAAAATAGAAACACAAGATACAACAAGTATCCCTGTGCAACCCATTGCTGAAATCACAACAAGTGTGGCTGCAAACCTTGAATCTATTGATTTAGTTCCAACGATAAACAAGATGATGCTGGAATCAGACTCTTTTGACTTGCTGATAAATAATGAAAGCCATGCAATAAAACTTGAATCAGTTTCAAATGACAGCGTATTCTTGAGCATTCAGTCTGGTATAAACTATGTTTTACTAAAGGCTGAAGAAACCAAGAGTGTTGACATCAATAATGATGGAATATCCGATCTAGAAATAACATTCAACGGTTTTAAGAATGGAAAAGCAGATTTAACATTCAAGAAATTTGAAGTTAAGAAACCAAGTATTTTCTCAAGATTGTACGACAAGATTAATTCACTCTTTTTTATAAGTGCAGTAAAAGATTACCAGAATTATATTATCATTGCAGTCATAGTGATTCTTTTAATAATCATTATAGTAAAAACAAAATTCCATAAGAAGATTATTGATTTCTTTGAAGAGGATGCAGAGGAGAAAAAATGAGCAAGACTCTAAAAATTGAATTAGAAAGAGAATTCAGTGGTAATAATATATTAATCGCATAGAATATGTGGCTAAACATAAAGATTTGGCATTAAGAATAAAAGAATCTTTCGATGATCCAACCATCGTATTTAGAATAAAAAAACAACCAACTTATATCAAAGAACCATATAAGTTGAGTCAAGTAGACCTTAGAGTGGGTGATACGGTCTTTGATACTATTGCATCTCTTGAAATAGATAAGCGCAAATCGTACCAAAAATTAGAATTAAAAATATGGGAAACACATGCAATAAATAATGATAACATTTTACCAATAATTACTGATTATTTTGATAGTGTAAACAAACACCTGGTAAATTCTTTTAAAAAATAGATTAAATCTTTAGACTAACTACTTTAGAAACTCCGTCCTGCATTGTTATGCCATATATCTGATCTGCTTTATTAATAACTCCATCATTGTGCGAGATCAGTATATATTGCGCCTTTGAGCTGTATTTGCTCACTAATCCAGACAGCAATTCAGAATTTGCCTTGTCAAGTGCTGCATCAACCTCGTCTAATAAGTAGAAATGAGCAGGCTTAAATTCTTGTATGGCAAATATAAATGCCAGTGCAGTAAGGGTCTTTTCCCCGCCAGACAGGGATTTTATATCAAGATATTTATTGCCAATCACTTTTACTTTTATATCAATCCCGGTTGTCAGCGGATTATCAGGATTTTCCAGTTCCAGATGAGCATTTCCCTTGGTGCTTAAATTAGAAAATATACTCTTGAAGTTATCATTCAGATTATTAAACGTCTCCAAGAACAATCCTGTTTTCTTTTGCTCTATTTCCTCAATCATCTTGAGGACATCATTCTTCTCCTCTTTCAGTTTGTCTATTCTCCCCAGTAGCTCATTATATTCCTTTTCTATATTTTCATAAATTTCAAGCGCGCGCAGATTAACATTGCCAATCTTTACGATCTCTCTTTCGTCTTCCCTTATTCTCAAGGTTAACTCATCAATGGATAAATTCTTTTTGATAACGCCATCCTTAAATTCCTCAAATTCCTTTTCAAGGCCCTCAAGCTCGCCAATTATTTTTGCCCTGTTGATATTGAAATTGTTAATCGTTATTTCTATCGCCCTGCCGCGCTCATCCTCCTTTATTATCTTTGTTTCAATAGTCTGGGTCTGCTCTGAAAATTTATTTCTTTTAACAGCCAGATTCTTGAAATTAGTGTGGAATTTTTTCTCATCTTCTTCAAATTCCTTCAGCTTGTTTTTATTGACTATCACTAAGTCCAGTAATCCCTTTAATTCTTTTGTAAACTGCTCCCTTTCTTTTTCCTGCTCTTTCAGTATCTTTTCTGACTTGTTTGTCTCGGGTATGAACATATTTTCTATCTGAAGATTAATGCCTCTCGTCTCTGCCCTTAATTCCATCATCATCTTCTCATTATTAAGGTGCTCAGCTTCTAAATCTTCTGAGCTTTTTTCCGCTTCTTTTAGTGAATATCTCGTCCTTCCGAGATTTCCTGCTTTTCTGAAACCCCCAATCATGGCACCGCTAGTCTCAACCAGATCACCTTCCAGAGTAGCCATCCTTATTGTTCCAATTCCTATTCTTCTTGCTTCTTCTATGTTATTGACAATCAGAGTGCTGCCAAACACATAAGAAAAAATATCCTTAAACTTTGGATCAAATTTTACCAGATCAATTGCCAGACCAACTGTCTTCTTTGCCAGCTCGCGTGTTTCATTCCCTACTTGGACCGGCCTTATTTTGTTTAAAGGCAAAAATGTTGCTGTTCCTATCTTTTTTTCTTTTAGTAATTTTATATACTTGGCTGCTACCTGGTCATTTTCAACAACAATGCTTCTTATTCTGTTACCGGCTGCTACCTCTATTGCAAGGGAGTATTTATTATCTATCCTTGTTAGGTCACCCACACTGCCATAAACATTCTCGTCATTATGATTGATAATAAACTCAATGGCCTTGTCTACATAGAAATCTCTTGCTTTTGATTTAGATGAGTCAATAAATTTAACCAGGGAAGCATTCTTATCAGCTAATCCGACAATCTGCTTCTCTAGCTCCCCTTTTTGTTTTTTTAATTGCTCTATTCTTTTTAATGTTTCAGAGCTGTCAAATCTTAATTGTTTGTTTCTTGTTTCTATCTTAACGAGCTCACTCCTGCACATTAGCACTCTTTCTTCATTTCTTGCAATATTTGTCTTTAATTCCTCTATTTTTTTCCTTAGATCTATCTGTTCTTTCTCACCCTTAACCTCTATCTCTGAGTTAATGTCTTTTATCTCTCCATTTATCTTTAGTATATCCTCTTTATACCCCTTGATTGTCTCGTGTATTTTGCTTATGGATTCTCCGGATTCAGAAATTTTTTTATCAATCTCATCCCTCTTGGAAATTCTGTTCTCTATCTGCGCATTTATCAAAGAAGCCTTGTTGTCCTTGATATTTTTCCTTAACTCATTGTATCTTATTGCCTGGTCGCGGTCTTTTTTTAATTCCCGCAGATTGGCTGCTCTTTCAGTAAGTATGATATCTGCCTCTCCTAGTTTAGCCCCAACTTTTTCCAGTTCTCTCAGTGATTTTTCTTTTTTGTCCTCATATACTGAAATACCTGCTATATCCTCAATTATAGCCCTTCTGTCATTCGGCTTCATCTCAGCAAATCTGATTATATCTCCCTGGAGTATTATATTGTGTCCATCAGGATCTATCGAAGCAGCACTCAGCAAATCAACAACTTGCTGCCTTGTAACTGCCTTGTCATTTAATTTGTATATGCTCTGACCATTGTGCCTTACTACCCTTGATATCTTAATTGGATCGTCTTTTATCAGGAATTCATTGTTCTTATTGTCAAAGTAAATATCCACAGCAGCTTCTTTTGCCGGATTTTTGCTTTTGCCTCCGTTATAAATCAGGTGAGAGGATCTTTCTGCTCTCAGGTCTTTTGCAGAAGATTTTCCAAGAACAAAGCAGATGGCATCACATACGTTCGATTTCCCGCTTCCATTTGATCCTATAACGCAACTAAATCCACTTGGAAAGACCATTTCAGTGTGCTTTGCAAAGGACTTGAAGCCCTGCATGCGTATTTTTTGTATCGAAGTCATTAGTTAATTCTGATAAAATTTTATTTAAATACTTATTGCTATTTTAAAATAATGATTAAAAACTTTGTTAAAATATAAAAGATAACCTTTATAAACTAAAGTATATACTGTAGTATATAGGTTTACTTTAACATATAGATTATAAAATGAAAAAATTATTAATATTGTTCATTATTTTGGGTTGTATTTATGCTCCTTCTGTTTTAACAGATTCTAATTCTATAATTGTAAATTCTCCAAATATGAATGTATATACCGGAACTAATACTACAAATGTCCAGCTTAATATATCTTTCCAGAGCGAAGGAAGTTCCTGTTTTTATTCGTTGGATGAAGATATAAATCAATCTATGCTAAAAGAGAACATAACTGTCTTTAGTACTAATATTTACGATGTACCATTTGGGGTTCATTCTATAACTATTTCATGTAACGATACAAATGACAATTGGGAGTATCAAGGGTATCTATTTAATTTAAATTATTATTTTGAAAACCTTACTAATACTTTTAATACATCTGACGGAGTAACAATTTATTATGATGTTATGTTCAACTCAACGGGCAATGCTCCAATGTTGATAACGGGAGAATATTGGGGAAGTAGCAGGGCTTCTAACAGGATTTTTTCAAGATGGTGGCAACAGCGTAGTAAGTACTTCATCGTAAATGTTGATTCAAGAGGGCATGGTAATTCTGGTGGTTCAAAAAGTATAGGCATGCTTGAATGCAGGGATTTTAAAGAAGCAGCAAATTATGTAATAAAAGCATACCCCCAGTATATAAATAGTTCAATTATTTATCTTGGGGGGGTGTCTGGAATGGGGGGAAGAACTCTAAGTTGCATAAATAAATATCCTGATTTTTATACTGCTGCATTTGATTTTTTTGGGATGAGTAACTTCTCTAGCTGGTATTATTCAAATCCAGCTTATCAAAGTTCAATGCAGACGGTTTTTGGAGGAACCCCAAACCAAGTACCAGAAAATTATGCTTCAGCAAGTGCAGTTACCAATGCGATAAACCAATTAACACCATTGATATTCCTGCATAACAAAACCGATATTTATGTTGATGTTGACGAGAGTCGTAATTATGCTTCATTATTAACTAGCCTAGGAAAATCAAATTTTAAATATAATGAGACAAATGTAACACATACTGCTAACCCCCCAGAAGAAGCAGCAAAGCTTGAGGCTTACTACTGGCTTCTTAAACATAATGATACAATCTCTATTCCAAAAAATGGAAACTTTGTAATTTCAGGTTTTTTAGAAACCAAGGAATTTTCCATTTGGTTTGATAACCTAAACAAAACAGGAATTATAATTTATAATATAAGTCTCCAGACAAACCAAACTTATATTATAGCAACGCAAAACTGTAATGGAAGTGCAAATATAACAATATACAACTTATTAAGCAATACAAATTATACCTTGATTGAAAATGGGGTTTTAGTAAGCAAGTTAAATACAAATACAAAGGGAGTTCTTTCCTGGAATCAGGATATATCCCCTACTACAAAGAATTTGAACTTGGTTATTAATAATCTGAATACCTCCCTCTTAGGAGATTATGATAATAGTCTTTCTTATGGCGTTCCTGATATAGACGGAATGAAAGCAATATTGGTCGGACGAGAGGAGTGTACTACACATATGGATATAAATCTGGATGGTCAGTGTACAGAAGTAGATTTATGGGTTGTAATGGCAAAGATAGTAGGATGTGATGATAATGATGGAGATTATTATTATATCTGCACTAATGGTGGAAACTTTAATGGTTTAAAAGATTGTAATGATAGCAATCTTTTGGTAAATCCTAGAGCAATTGAAATGCTCGGTAATAATATTGATGAAAATTGTGATGATATTATAGAGACAATACTCTCAAGTCCTTCTATGGGAGGTGGTGGGAGTGATTCTGTAAGAGCAAGCTCTAATAAACATATTAGTCTATTAAAAGATAAAATAAAAAAATATTGTAAGTACTACATCGTCTTCTAAGTGGTTTGAAAATATAAAAGAATTTTTTATAATGATATTTAACTGGTTTGAGAATATGTTCTGATTTTTTTTGTTTATCATAGAAATTTGATAGCCTCCAATGTTTAATAATTTTAAGGGAAGCATATTTTATAAAAAAGGTTTAAATAGTGGTAGTTTATAAAATATATGTGAGATTAAGCAAAAAAGGGGTAATTATCTTTTGTATATTTGTACTATTTACTTTACTTTTAGTTGTAAATATAAATTCTGCACCTACAATACAAGTATTAAATTTCACTGATTTAATAGCAAACCAGACAATAACTGCTATGAGAGATGTCAATATAACCTTTAA
>JAGVZV010000020.1 GCA_018302265.1 Candidatus Woesearchaeota archaeon
ACTCCTATATATACAATAGATGTATCGCTGTCTTGTGCTCCAAGATTATCAGTTACTACCAGTGTTACAGTATATGTTCCATTAATTGAATAAGCATGATTTACATTCATTCCTGAATCATAATTACTATCTCCGAAGTTCCATAGATATGAAACTATTGTACCATCCGGGTCGTATGAGCCTGAACCGCTGAATTGCAATACTTGCCCTATCTGAGCTGTTCTGTCTGAACCAGCATCTGCTATAGGCGCTTGATTTGTTGGACTTGTACAATTGATTACTGTAACTACTAAATTATCCTGACTTCCCAAATTGTCATTATCTGTTACTACCAAAGTTCCAGTAAAGACACCAAGGCTTGTAAAAGCACGTGTTACAACAGACTGTGCTGAATTAAATCCATCATCAAAGTTCCATAGATATGAAACTATTGTACCATCTGGATCATATGAATCAGAACCATCAAGAACCACATTTTCATTTAAGCAAACAGTTCTATCAGATCCTGCATCTGCTACAGGATTTTGCATTATACCTGATACTACATTTATATTAACACTTTTTTGTGATATAACATCATTTGTTTTATCACATATCCCATCTATTACGCTAGTAATTACCTTAATAGTATACTGCCCTGATAATCCGCTAGTGTCTATCTGGAAATTAAATACGCTGCTTGAGTCCATATAGATTGGATCTTCCTGAACAAATTCCTGTACAATACTAGTTCCCTGCAATAATTGAAGTCTTACTCTTGTGTCAGCATCAAACCAGTCTCTGTATTTATTAGGTCTATAAGCAGGTGTTCCAGAATCTGATCCTCTCTGATTATATCTCCTTGATCTGGGTTTAGATCTGAAACAGTCATATTCTTTATATTAGCGCTGCACTGCTCTCTCTTGTCAAATGTGAATGAGTCTTTTCTAGAGTATTTATGCACTATAAAACCCTTGGCTCTATATCCTTCCTTGAATAAGTATTCTGCATAGTAATCATCTGTGAAATACTTGAATTCATAACTGTTTGAGCTAGCATGTGACTCGCTTACCAAATCCGGATTTGCACAGGCATTATCAGAATCGCAATTGTATAATTGAACATCAAAATTTGTCTTATCCATAACAATTGTGTTTGCATAATTAGCTGCAAATACGCTAGTTAAAACTAGTAAAAATACCATAAATAGTTTAAGTAAAAATTTGAATTTCACTTTTTATTCTCCATAATACAATTTTTAGTTTCATCAAGCCTACGGATTGCTCTATCTACTAATTCAGGATAATAAGGTATATCTTCACCACCTTGGGTTATTTTTTCATAAATACCGTCATCATTTGTATCAAAACCTCTAAAATATTCTGGTTGTGCAAGAACCATGGTTTGATTTGGATATTTTACAACAGCACCATTACATCCTTCTTTCTCGATCCATTCAACATTTTTACAATTAGTAGAACCTAATCCAAATACCAAAGAAGCTAGTGTGATTCCCATATATTTATTTAAAAATTTCATTATAGGTTTCCTCCTGTAATTGCTCCTGCACTTCCTGAACCAGGTCCTGCACTAGCTGCCCCTGATGCTCCTGCTAATCCCACTCCAACTCCTGCGCCAGCAGCCGTCATAAGCACTCTTGCTGCTCCCTTTGCTTCTTCAAAAGTGGGATTTGCAAATAGTTCTACATATAGATCATTATCTAAAACAAAATCGTCTGATTTCAAGAATTTCCTTAGATTTTCATGATCCTTAAGTCTGTGTGTGTTTGGAAGCAATAATCTTTCAAGCTCTCCGTAATCAACCAAAACAGGCCTTCCTAATCCTTCATATCTCAATTCAATTATATATGAATCTCCTTCTAATAGTGCTTCAAGATTTGAAGCATCATATAATTTTACTGATTGTACTCCCTGAGATTCAATATTCTTGTACTTCAATCCAAGTAATGCCCTTAATCCAGCCTGCACTTCTCTTTCGCTGTTGTTCCCAATACCATATTTCCAGCTCAGGTAATTTGAATATGTCTTAATGTCTACATCCTGATCAACTACAAACTCAAGAGACCTGTCAAAGAAATCGTGATTGACAAAAGGTCCTGCTAAAGTACTCCCTCTCATCTGCTTTGCAAATCTGTCCAAGTAAGTTTTAACATGAACAAAATCTGTATCATTAGTTTCCTCGTTTGTGAATACAAGGTAATAATCATTTGATGGAAGTTCTTTGTCTGTACTTTCAATCACCTTGAATATATCTAGTGAGTAGCCCTGTTCAGGTGTTATCTTCAGATTAGCTATATTGGGTATGAATAATTCCTTTGATTTTTCTGTCTGTGCAAAATAAGGCTTTCCCTCTGTATATCTTAATCTTTTTACATCACTAAAATCACTTTCAGCAGTTTTTAATCCAAGCTCTTTCCATTTATCAAAAGGAAGATATCTATAGGAAATTTTCGCATTTAATGCATCATTATCATGGTATAAACTTGAGAATAATCCTTCAAGTTGATCTGCTGTTTCTGATAGAATCTTTTGCTCTTCCTGTTTTGCTGCTGCTTCTCTTTCTGAAACATCAAATACAAGATAGTCCGTGTCTGAAGGGTTCTCTGTTTCAGCAATAACAACATACTGCTTTCCAGGCTCTTTGAAGGAAACTGCAAGCTTTCTCATATCCTCGCTTAATGAGGATTTAATATTTTCTACGTCACGCGTTGGATCAAAGTTGACAGAAACAAACTTGTTTTCATCACCAACAAGAGAGACTTCACAAGACATATCACTTGTTATTGGCACTATGCCAAATGAATCGCTTGAAAAATCAGCTATGGACTGGACTTCTCCGCAATTTGTCCTAAGGCTGTACTTATCACTTGTATTAGTGCCTTCTGCTTTGTATTTTTCCTGTTTCTTTCCAATATTTATCTGCTCAAATTTGTTGCTCAAAGAACCCGAAGGAAAATTTCCTTGTTCATTTACAGGCGCATATGCACTTCCAGCACTAACTGGCTGTTCTGCTGGTTCATTAGCAGGTTGCATTGATGCTGTTCCTTGATTATCCTGTGGTGCTTCTTGAACATTATATTGGCTATAAAGTTCTCTTACTCCAAGAGGGTACGATGCCAGTAAAACACGTTTTCCATCTTTAGTGCAGAAAATGCCGGCACGCAAATTTCTAAGCTCTTTGTTATCATCTGGTGCAATAAAACTCGCTGTATTTCCATTTAAATCAACAGGGATATCTGCCCTTCTTGTTCTGGCATTTGGTTTTGAGGTGTCAACTAAATAAGCCTCTAATCCGCAATCATTATCTTTTGCATACTCAAAACCACCATTTGAAATAGTATAGCTTATTTTATCCCCTTCTCTGGATATATTTTTTATTATCTTTTCTTCTGGGAAATATTTGCTGAAATCTCCTGAATAGACTCCTCCATCTGGATTTGGAAGACTGGGGTGTCTCTCGTAAAAATCTCTCCTTGCTTCCTGAGCATATTCAACCTTTGCCTTTGCATCGGTAAAAGTGCATCCAGGAGTTAGAACTGAAGAGCCCAGAATACCTAAAGCAAGTGCACAATATTTAGCTGTATTTTTAAGAGTTTTATAGTTCATTTTTTATTATATTTGTTACTACTACAGCGTAACTTATTGTATATAAACCTTTCGGTTTAGTGTTACTTAGAAGTAAGTAAGTGTTTTGGTAAGTATTTTGCGAAGTTCATAGGGTAAAAACCTGCGCTCACATGATCGCTCAACTTCAGGGTTTCTGCTTCCAGATCCAATTCCTTTGTAAGTTTAACATTTCTAGCAAATATCAGGCCTGCTTTTACAGCAACATGATTTATATCTTCCTCACTACAGCCACCACTACATTCCTGGTTGATATAATTAATAACAGGCTCGGCAACTTGATCATTAAAATAAGCCCTTTCCATATTTTTTGTCTCTATTCTGCTAAGTTTCTCTTCAAAAGGTTTTGTGTCATAACCACGACCATTTAACTTTCCAATTAATATGTTTATATTTTTTGCAACATTTTCTCCATTATCAAAGGATTTAAGAAGCTCTTCTAATTTGCCCATATCATCCTTTTTGTGCTTGATTTGAGTATCTACAATTTGTTTTGTATCTTTTGTTATTTTAAAGTTATCAAGAGAAACCAAGCCAAAATAGTATTTAATGCCGTCTCCAAGCTCTCTCCAACTGGGGGTGTATCCATTTAATTTTGCGTTAACATTTCCCATATCAACATAACTAACAGAAGAGGAGTATACACCCTTTAGGTCTGCTCTTATGCGTTCTCCTATAGAATTTTGAATATTGTCAATACCCAGTGCACCAACTAGAACAAAGCCTGCTAAATATTTAGTGCCTCTCCATAAGTGTGATTTCCAACTCCTAGCTTTTTTATCTGCCATTTTATAAATTGATTATGAACTAATATTTAAACCTTTCTATTGTAACTATATAGAAGTAATAACAATAAGTGGGGACGCTGGGAATCGAACCCAGAGCTTAGGGTAAAGCTGGATTATAAAATTTTCTATATTCATATTTGGGGTATTTTTATATTTTTGGAGACTAGATCTAGGACAAATTATCATTCCATGATTATTCCCAAGAGTGCGCATATATTTAATCACTTGTTTAACTTCAGACATAGTTATATGATGATGTCTGTAATCTTTTATTTCTACTACGAATACCTTATTATTATATTTAAATAAACAGTCTATAATGCCTGATTTTATCCTTATTTTTTTATAAACCTCCCCAAAATTAGCTAATAGTTTGAATACCTTATTTTCAAATTGTTTAGATCTTCTTAATATCTTTAAATTGGTTATATCGTTTCTTCCAGTCCGAAGGGGGTATTCAATACCTGCCAATTTATATGCCGATTCAATACTGCCAAATAGTCTAAAGACGTTGATATTCAATTCACTCCCAATTTGGGTTACCGTGCATTGAGTATTATTTTTTATAAAATCTAAAACTTCTTGTTTTTGTTTTTCTATCCCTCTTCTCGTAAGATTTTTGGTTAAGGTTATTCCAGCATCCGTATAAGCATCTTTCATGCTTCTGTAAAATCTTTCAACTTTAATTTTTGTGTCTCTTTTAATATCTAAGTATGTACAATTAGGATTATTTTTTATATAATCCTTAATTATCCATTTCTTTTCAATGTTCATAATCATATTAAGTCCATTTTATATATAAACCCTGCGCGCACACTCTGCAGTTTGCAGTTCACTACAAACTGTATATTATAGAATACATGTTATTCTCCTTTATTATTCACTCTTAAGTAATCACAAACAAAAGCTTTATATATAATATGCTACTCAAAAAAGTATGAGATTTAAAAAACTATGGGTCCTATTGGCTGCTGGAGTAGCAGCCTTCTCTGTTGGAGGATTTTTACTTAGGCCTACTCATTCCAAAGAAAAAACAGTTTTTCAAGAGAAGAATCCTACATCATGTGTTAATTATGTTCAGATAAGCCGAAATACAAAAAAAGAAGATTATGTAAAATCAGAAAGTAAAAAAGGCTTTGAGACAGATATAAATTGTGTTATTTACCCTAGAGAAACAAAGATTGTAAATTCAGGAGACCTGGAAAAAAAAGTAAATAGTCCAAGAAGTGTACCAGCAGAAGTTAGCGATATAGATAAATATGCAAGTGAGATTAATTCATTTGATCCCGATATCAAAACGTTAATAGATAACTACTGCAGGCAAGAGGGTATTGACCTTCCTTTATGCTATTCGTTGGTATATACAGAATCTGGATTTTATAAAGATGCTGTTTCTGTTATGGGTGCAGTTGGATTAGGACAATTGATGCCTAAACCTGCAAGAAAGATGGGGTTGAATGTTCCACATTATAGGTTAGTTGAAAAAAATATAAATGGCAAGGTGAGACTTGTTCCTAAATGCAACAAAGAAGATTTCAGGAATGATAAGGAAAGTTGTGATCTGGAGCATGATGAAAGATTTGATGCTAAAAAAAATGTAAGAGCGACAACACTCTTTTTCAAACGCTTATTACTTGAAAATAATAACCGCATTTATTTAGCGCTTGCGGAATATCATGCAGGAAAATCTGCATTAAAAGATACTGAAGTTTGTCCAGGCAAAAGAAGATTTGAATGTTGGAACAGGTATGAAGACACAAGAAATTATATTAACACAGTAATGGGCAGATATGACCAGTATAAACAAATTTTACAGAAATAATTTTTAATTCAAGCATTTACATGGGACAAATCCCTGTTTCTTGGCATCTCTCTCGAATTTAAAGCCAATTCTATTTGCTTCCTTGATTTGCTTGGAAAATCTGCATGTGTAATCATGGACTCTCTTGGTTGTCAGCGCTCCAACAAACTTGGTCTGCACTCTGTCTTTAATATTTTCCAGTTCAAGGGCGATTATTCTGGATTCATCAAGGCTCTTTTGTGTTTCTAAATTTAATTGATGCAAATGATTGCTAAAATCTATTAGATTATTATCATTTTTTGAGACTGGAATTTGCAGATTAGTCATCCATAGACTAGCTGCTTTAGCCAGCAAGTATTTATTATTAAAAGCCACGATAGTAGCTACACAGGCTGTATAAATAACAGAGGCTATGATCATAAATATCACTGGAAGATTTGATTCGAGTATTGTAAGCAATATTCCTGTTATGACTGTTAAAAACGTTACAAAGAATAAAATTTTGACTAGTGTGTTTTGTTTCATTTTCCTATTTTACTCCAACAACACCATCTGTTTTATAATCCGGAATCTTTATTGATTTGCCTGCAGTAAGAGAACTAATTTTATTAAGTTCTAAAATGTAATCTTTGAAAAATTCACATTTGCTCCCATCTAGGCCTTCTGTAGCGCAGATCTCGCTTAATGTATCGTTTGGCTTAGGCACATAATTCAAGGAAGGAATTGAACCTAACTGTTTAAACATTTCTTTTTTACTTTTATCTCTTATACCTTCACAAACAGGAGCTATATAATAACGCATAAATAAAGCACCTACAAGAAATATTGCTGCTGTTTTAACAACTCTCCCGAAATCTCCGTTAGATTGTTTGTATTTTTCCATTTTTAATATTAAATAAAGAACCAAGTAGTATTTAAATCTTTCTATTTGTTACTACTTATTAGTAAATCTTAATGCCTCATCAATCTCTTCTTCGGATATAGAACAGCCGCGTAATTTCAAGCCCCACAATAAACCGTCTATAAGGTCTTTTTTAACGTCTTTTAGGTATTTTGTTGGTTTAATATAATCCTTGAACAAGCCAAGTTCATATGCATATATTGCTAATTCTGTTGATCTTATTATCCTCAGGTTTTTAACCTCTTTTTTTAATAATTCCAGATTATTCCTGTTGATGCTTACATTGGTGTGCAGTTTATTCCTGAGTATTTTCTCCAGTCTTTCAGGATCCTCTATCACTAATCTTGTTGTACGCTCATCAACAACATAAGCCAGAGAATCAAGGACTATAGCAAGGGCTAAAGAAGCTATCTCTCCTTTCTGCATTATCTTTATGTATTCATTTTTTGCTTTATACAAATTGTTTACAAGACTCTCAATAAAAACAGTTTTT
This sequence comes from Candidatus Woesearchaeota archaeon, assembly GCA_018302265.1. Classification (GTDB taxonomy): domain Archaea; phylum Nanobdellota; class Nanobdellia; order SCGC-AAA011-G17; family JAFCDX01; genus JAGVZV01. The sequence continues at coordinate 7,607 of JAGVZV010000020.1, forward strand.
TTATTTACTTCATCGCTTGAATATATCTTCAGATAATCATTATTCAACAAATTTACAACCATTAATGCCTCGAATTTAAATCTCTTGGTTTTTAGAGGATAATCAACAATCTCTTCTCTAACGCCGTCAGAAATCAGGAAATCTCCGTTGAATTTATCTTTCAGGGATTTCAAGACCCATAGCAGATCATTCATTGACAGGCTTATTATGCTTGAGGAATCAAATGCGATGGACTTCATCTGAATATGCTCCTTACTGTCTTCATTCTCTCGCTTATTGATACTGTTCTTGCCATGGGAACATCGGAGATTCCTGTTTTACCTACGTATTCCATCAGTTCCCACTCGCTTATTCCAAGTAACTCAGAGGTTCTTCCAACAGAAATACCGTGCTCGTGTATCCTTGAAGCCTTGTGTATTCTTGCAGATTCAAGGACTATTTTTATATAATCCCTTAGTTTAGAGTCTAGCTTGTTCAGATTAGAAATAATCTCTTTCATCGCTAATTCGTATTCCTGTATATTATTTCTTTCCAGGGTTTTTATTGCTTTTTTCAACCCCTCTTTTAAGGAAGAATAAAATTTATCCCAATCCTTATACTCATTGTAATTCCTCTCAAATATTTTAGAAAAACTATAGATAATAACAGCAATTGTGACTGCATCTTCATCCTGCGAGATAGAAGCTGTGTGCAGTGTGTGATTGCTTAATTCCCTCAATAAAGCGCTGTCTCTGTTAAGGATAGCATTATATGACTTTTTAAGGATGTTCAGTATATTAGAATATTCCTCTTTTTTCATTGGAATATAAAGGTGTTAATTATTTTTAAGCTTTATCTTTGCTTTCGAATGTTGATTTCAGGTCTATTATGTACTTCCCCTCTTCTACTCTTATGATTAGTGGCTGCTTCTTGAATAATTTTACTATGTCCAGTTCGTATTTTCCTGGCTCGAGAATTTTTATGGATTCTAAATCAAGGATTACTGGCTTTTCCTCATCGAATTTTTCCTCTACAATCAAATCACGCACATCTGACTCTATTTCTTTTTTCTGTTCCTGGCTTAAGTTAGTTACTATTTTCTGTGCTTCCTGCATATACTCTTTCCTGATGTAAAAAAAGAACTTGCTTCCGCAAGAGCACCCATTTAATAATTCTGAAGAACCATCCTCATATAGAGTACTGCACCGAACACACTGGTGAGACATTATTTCCTCCTTTTGGTGAATAATTGAATTTTATTGGGGTCTTTCTTAATCTCCTTTATTATTGTTGCTGGTCCTATTACTGTCAATCCTTGTTCCCTACCCAGTATCATGCTTGCAAGATTAACACGGAATTTATCAAATCCCTGCAGTGTTTTATCGCTTGGATTTATAGTTGCTATTTCAATGCCCTTGAATTTGTTATTGATCATTCCCATAGTGTATTTTATCAGTGATGCTTCCTCTTCTGCCTTCAATCTGGCATCCAAAACAACAATGTTATTGCTTTTAACACAGGCCAGTAACTTCTTTATCTTTTCTTCCTCCCCCAGTGAACTAAGTTCGTGGCTTGGTATGAATTGCAGTGTCAGCATTTTATCTCACCAATTTAGAGCTGAAACCCCTACAATATTATACTGCGGGAATGCAGACTGTATCTTTTTAACATTGGCTTTTTTCAGGTCTATCTTGTTTCCAACTATCAGGACAGGAGTTTTTCTTGCTGCAAGATTTCCTATTATTGTTAAATTTACTTGCGAATAAGGATTTTTTGTTGAGTCAAGCACTACAACAACAGCATCCATGTCATCAAGCCATTTTATTGATTCTATAACTCCCTTTGTTGCTTCCTTTGCCCTCTTCTTTGCCACCTTAGAATTTAATTTGAACTTTAAAAAATCAGTGTAATCAATCTTTGTTGCAATACCCGGAGTGTCAACAACATTGAACGTTAAGGATTTACCATTGGATTTTATTGTTACACCCTCTTTTAATTTTATTTCTCGGGTTTCGTGCGGTATCTGAGACACTGAACTTAGGGGCTCTCCCAGCCAGTCCTCGCATATCTTGTTTGCCAGGCTGGATTTCCCAGAATTTGGCGGTCCATATAGTCCTAACTTAATGCTTTTTCTCTTTCCAAATATATTTAAAAATAAGTTATTTATGAAATCACCTATTTTAATTGCCATTAAAGAATTAGTTATTTGTTAATTTATAAAGATTTTGGTGAAACTACGTGGTTAGGATTTAATAAATAACGAGAGATAGATGTATATTATGAATAGAAAGGTTTATAAGTAATAACGTAATATTACGTAATAATGTAAAAAAATGGAGATAATAGGAAAGATAAGCAAAGGCAGTAAGATGGACCAGATATATATCCCAAAAAATCGGGCAGGATTTAATAATGGGGAATATGTTCTTATTTCACCTTTTAGAGGCAGGATTGAAAAACAGTTCAAACCCCATTTCTATAATTTAAATAATCTGGAGCCGATAAAAATTAAGGTAATAGAAGATATTTTTAGTTTAATTAATAAAAAAACTGATGTTGAAAATATAATAATAACCGGTTCTTTTTTAGAAAGTGGATTTGGATTTAATGATATTGATATTTTATTAATAAACGAGAAAAAAATTAATATTAATATAATAAAAGAAGAAATTGAAAAAATGACAGGGATAAAAACCCATATAATCTTTCTTAATAACAAAACATTAATTCTTGGATTGTCTTCAGATCCGCTTTATAATTTAATGCTGAGCAAATGCGTCTCTAAAAATAGATTAATATTTAAAATCAAGAGAAAAATAAATTATAAGCTTCTTGATTTAAATTTATTAAAGAGCAAAACATTAATTGATAATTTTGAAATTTTAAATGGAAATGAGAAATATTATCTTACTTTGAATATGATTTCTATATTATTGTTTATTCAGGGGAAAAAGCTTGATAAAGGGATAATAAATAAAGAGATTGAAAGGGTTTTTAATATGAAGATTAATGAATTAAAAAATAATTTAATAAATAAAGAGAATTTTCTTAAAATATACAAAGAAATATTTAATAAGACATTTGATCTTATTTTAGATAATATCAAGGGGAAAAATGATGAATAGAAACAGATTAATTGAAGTGTTTATTTCAAATCTTGCAAACGCGATAATTCACCAGATACTGGAGAAAGCAATTGACAAACAAGAGATTGCTGGTGTTTACAGCAAAGAAGTCAAAAATAGCTGGGGAATAGCAAAGAAATACAGAGAAAAAATAAACCCTATAAATAGAAATTTACCTGAAAAAGATATGGTTGAAATAAAGAAAAAAGTAATAAATAAGGTGAGAACTGAATTAAGATTGAGAATAGATAAAGGTTATGAAAACATAAATCTTTCACTTGTAGATGAATTCGTTGAAAACGCTTTGAAAAAGATGGAAATTGTATAAAGATTTTGGTGAAACTATGTGGTTAGGATTTGTCTTTTAAGCAACTGGCTGATAAGAAGGTTTTGATGTTTTAGACACAACTGCTCGGATAGCACTTTCACAAACATTTGTTACACTTCTGTATATCATATTATCTTTGTAGTTTCTTACTGCTTCTCTTAATTCATTATTATCTGGGTGCGCTAATTCTCCATACCTAATAATTATCATGGCATCTAAATGTTGTCCTCTTTCTCTAAGAGATTCTACACTTTTTACAACTTGTTCTGGAGAGAGACCCTGCCCTAAAACAATTTCTACTAATTTTTGAACCATTTTTTTAGAATTATTTTAAATTATCCAATCCCTCTTTAATTTTAGCTTCTTTAATTTTTTGGAGATAGTCATCAAATTGCTTTTGCGCTTCTTCTACAACTGGCTTCCCAATTACATCTTCTGACTCATAAGATAAAAAGTTACCTTCTTTGGATATTGTAACCCGTTCTAATTTAAGATCAGAAACAGAACTCGAATCAATATAATTTATTTTTCTGCCGTCTGGTTTTATAACAGTCAAATAAGTATGAAACCCTAAACGAATATCAGCTGACCTATTTTCTTCATATATTACTATTTCATCTCCAATTTTTCCACCAAATTTATATTCTGGGTGAGTATAGCAACCAACTAAACTAGTTGCTCCTAAAAATGCAGCTGCTATGATATTTTTTAAGTTTTTTCCCATTTTTATTTCCACAAATTACTGAACATCAAGTTCAAGGAATTAACAAAGTAAGGGGATTTTATCCATAATGCATTGTCATATGCTTCATGAACACTCTTGTCATCATTTGTCATGAACAGTGCCTGTTCATTATCAACAGTGCAGAATCTTGAATTGATAGGAGAATTTTTTATCTTTGCTATCTTACTTAGCTCATCAACCATGACCCTGTTCTCAGGGGTTACCTGCGTAACAACTCTTATTGCAACTCCCCTCTTAGCGGCTTTTTTTATTGATTCCTTTAATTTATCATATTTTCTTACCAACCCAGCTCCTGTAGTTACTAGATTGACTGATTTCTTGGAATCATTTATGAGTGTTATTAGATGATTATAAACATTGGATCTTCCCTTTAAAGAACCAGATATGTTTGCAATGTCCACATGCTCAATTCCATTATTGAAAAGCAATTGCAATTCCCTGAATAAGTCTGTTTTTTCAACGACTTCAAGCTGGCTTACCTGTAATTCGGCATCGTCCATCAGTCTTTTTTTCTCTCTTAAGAAAATCTCTTCTGGCTTGACTGCTATGTACTTGATTGGTTTTCCCAATTTCATCAGCACAAAGCCACGCTTTTCCAGGGATTCCAGAACATCGTAGCTTCTTGATCTTGGTACATTAGAAATATCACTTAATTCCCCAGCGGATGCAACCCCTTTTGATAATAGAGCTGTCCATATCTTAACCTCGTAAATATTAAGATTAAATGCGCTTCTTAACTTTTTCAAAAACGTGTCCTGAACTATCATTTTAACCACCTTTAAGTAGAACTGGTTATTTATAAAGCTTTCTATTATGTAACTACTCTAAAATGATTTATTTATAGAATTTATCTGCTATTTTTTGTGTTTTTTTAACCTTTTCCTGATGCTTTTTTAGCATATCACTCACGAAATCATTGCATATCTGCTTGCATTCTCCGCATAAAATATTGCCTTTTCTGCATCTATTATATATGTTTAAAACCAATTTTGTATTTGGATGGTGGAACTTCAGTATCTCGTGCACCTTGCATATATCAGGATTTCCTCCTTTTCTTCTCTGTTCTTCTGCAGATGTCAACCCTCCTGTAAACGCGCGCATTATTTTCCTTTTTATTTCTTCCTTGGGATCATCAAGATATATTGCTGTCTCGGGCTGGGAAGAGCTCATTTTAGTTCCCTGCTGCAATCCAGATTGGTGAAGCATGTAAATGAAACTGGGTAATTCCAGATTAAACCTTCTCGCAAGATCTCTGGTTAATTTAGCATGTGGGTCTTGATCAAGCCCTATTCCTGTAAGGCTGGGAATTTTTCCCTCGTATTCTTTTAATTGAGGGTGCAAAATATCTGCATACTGCAATAGACTGGCCTGTATTTTTCCAAGGTCTACATGCCCGTAAACAGCATCAAACATGTTTTTTGTTATTTTCTTTGACAGTTCAAATGTAAATTCATAGTATCTTGGCTCTTTTTGCGATTGTGCATAGATTGATTTTAAAGGAACTCCAAGAGCAAGCATATGCGCCAGATTATTAACAGCATATTCCTTTGCTTCCTTCATGGTTTTTATTTTTTCCCTTGAGCAGTAGGCATCTATGTCTGAAAGAGCGAAATAATTCCTTGAATTCTTGAATTTTGAGAAAAATACGAATAAATCCAGTATTACCTTGTGCCCAAGATGCATTCTCCCGGACGTTGCTATTCCTGTCAGCTGAATAAATGGCTTTTTATTCTTGATTCTTTCAATGATTTTATCAAAATCACGGTGTGCAATTATGATATTTCTATCAAAGAAATAGTGGTTTAATTTAAATTTATTTTCAAATTTAGACAGCCCAAATTCGTCAAAAGCAGATTCATAATTCTGGATGTTAGAACCCCATGGATCAAACCTCTTTTCCATTTTTAATAAGAAAAATCGTAGATATTTAAATGTTTTTAAATCCTTCTCTTAGTTGCTTCACTTGATAAATAAGCTATAAGTGCGAATAACATGATATAACCAATCAATATCAAGAAATTCCATCCCTGGTCAGACAGATTTGAATTGTATAATATTATTTGTTTTAGCATGGATTCTACAACAACGAATGGATTGAACATCACTACTGATTTTATATAAGTGGGCAGGGTTTCAAGGGGCAGTATAGTATTGGAGAAAAACAGCATTATGCTTGATATGGATATTGCAGCCAGATTGGCTGTTTCGCTTGATCTGAATGCGTAACCGATTATCATCCCAAGCAGTATGAAAACAACAGCTCCGATGGATAATACCAATAATGAAAAGAATGCAATTGAAAAATAATTCTCCTTAAACAAGAATGCTGAAAATCCAATTATTATCAGCACCTCAAATATAGCGATCAGCCAGTTTGTCAGGAAATTTGCAAGGAAAAACTTGAATCCGGAGGTAGGAGTTATAAAATTTCTGAAATAAGCGAATGTTGTCTTTTCATTTATCAGCAATGTTGAAGCCAGCAAAATGCTGATGAACATGATAACAAGTATTAATAGCGTGGGAAATAGATAATTAATATGCGCCTCTTTTGTTGTCAGCGGTTCTATCTTTGTCTTTATGGGCATTGCGATGTCTGCTGCTTCAGAAACTGACAATCCTGAAACAGTTGCAATGACCGAGTCTACAGTGCCAGAGACAGTATCTATTGCATTTGAGTTTTTGTCAAGAAGATTGGTTGCTGTTCCTATATTATTCAGGGATTTGTTAACTGCATCAGAAACATCCTGCATCTTCTTTGCAAGCTGCTTCTCGTCATCTGTTGCATTTTCATTAATTGAGTACTTTTCCTTTAATCCAAGATTTTTAAGCGTGTTTTGCACAGTGTCCAGAGATGTAATGGCCTGGTCATTATTAGAGGACAATGAGTTTATATCTGATTTTTTCTCTACTAATGCAATCTTTGCGTTGTTTAATCTTGTAAGCAGATCTGATGTCATTTCTGTGCTTAATTCTGTTGCTCTAGTTGATAATTTTTCAGATATTACAGATATGATATTATAGACAAGATTAATCCTGGAATAATCAACATAAAAGGTGATATTTTCCTTGGTAGTCACCTGAAGATCGGCAGGTATAACAGCACAGACATTAAACTCCCCGTTCTTAACACCCTCAATGCAATGATTCTGCTTGTCTAATTCTGTAACCAGGAAATTCTCTTTT
>JAGVZV010000032.1:0-1032 GCA_018302265.1 Candidatus Woesearchaeota archaeon
GAGAATCATATAGTTTTTGCTAATTCTAATGAAAGAGCGATTGATGAGTTTCTAAACTTCTTAAAACCATTTAATTTAAAAACCGATTTTTATTTGGAAATTTCAATTAAAAATAAGTCTAAAAAATTCATAGAAAAATCTGTTAATTTTTGGGAAAATTATCTTAATATAAAACTTAAAAGGGTAAGATTAAGAAAAGAATTTAATAATACTACAGAGCATGGTACTATTCATATATTAGTTAATAATGCTCTCTTTTCTAAGATGTTCAAGCAAATAATCGATCTTTCAAAAAATAAAATAGAAAGAAAAAAAGTTCTTTCCATAGGTTATATTAAAGGTATAATTGCTGCAGAAGGGAATATTAATATTAAAAAGAAAACTGATTGCGTATACATGGTAAGGATTAGTGCTTCTAAAAATGAAGAAAGAAGCCATTACAAAAGATGTTTAAAGAGGATAGGAATAAATATATTTTGCAAAGATATGCCTACGATTTCAAAACAAGAAGGAATATCAAAAGGTTGGAAAACAGATAAGGGAAGAGCAGGTGCAGTTATAATTTCTAGATGGGACAATTTTATAAAAATATTACAAATGGATCTATTGGAATTGAACAAGCATAAAGAAAATAAATTTTTAAAATATTTAAAAAATAATAAATTTACAAAACAATTTATGGATTTTTCGATATTTATCAATAAAGAGTTTACCATGAAACAAGCGCAAAGCTGTTTTAATCTTTCAGGTAGGCATGTTAATAGACTTTTAACATTGTGGAAGAATGGGTATACAACTAAAAAACTAATAAAAAATAAGCATATATGGAAATTAAATAAAAACTACATTAATTTGTATAATAAACTAAAAATTATTTCAGACAGGTCTAAGAGATCCCCATTTGTCTAAAGCTGCTTTTAGTTCTTTATGATTTTTTGCATATTTCTTTAATGGTATCTCACTCATTGTAGCATCTATAGCTTGTCTCAAACCAGTGCCCCCTGCTCTAACTCCAAGTGGATTTCCTATTAC
>JAGVZV010000032.1:1041-6466 GCA_018302265.1 Candidatus Woesearchaeota archaeon
TGCAATATTATATTTCTGCCCAATTTGTTTAGAATATAAGGAACTAACCCGGGGTGTAAACCACCAGAACTTACTGGAAATACAGGTTTAATATTATGCCATTTTTGTTCTAATATATGCCCATCATCTGTTAAAAATGTCTCTTCAATCTCTTCCCCATTAATCTCTTTTTCTATTCCCATTATTTCTTTTATTGGTGAAACTAATTTACCTACTGCAGTTCCAATATGTATATTATCAACCCCCACTAACCTGGCACATTTTGCTAAAGTTAACATAGACACTCCGTGTTTTGGATTTCTTGTAAAAGCAGCGTGAAATGCACGATGGCAGTGAATTGCCAATTTTAAGTCCTGACATTCATTTCTTAGAGTTTGTAATGCAGCCCAACCAGCAGTTAAAAAGTCTATCATAACAAATTCTCCACCACATTTTTTAACAAATTTTGCTCTTTTTATCATCTCTTTGGTTTCAGCCGTTACATTTGCGAGAAAAGTTTTTCTCTCTCCAGTTTCCTTTTCAACTCTATCTCTTACATTTAATATTTTTTCTGTAGTTTTATAAAAATTAACAAACTTTTGCGAAGTCATATTTTCATCAGTTTTTACTATATCTATCCCACCTTTCCATATTTCATAAGCAGCTTTGCAATATTCACTTGTGTACATTCCAACTTTTGGTTTTGGTACCGTCGCTGTTAGCGGCCTGTCTAATATATTCATAAATTTTCTTACGCCATCAATACCAAACTGCGGTCCTTTAAATGATCTAATATATTTTTCAGGAAAATCAATATCCTCTAATCTTAAATTCTTAAGTGCCTTCATTCCAAAAATATTTCCAGCAACAGAACTGTATAATTGAGGCATACTACCCAGTTCAAATAATTCTAAGGGATAAGCAATCTTGCAAAAATTTCCATGGATTAAAAATACTCTTGCTCTTATTTTTCTTATATGCGGTTTTAAAGTGGTTAAATCGGTCCATGTTCCATTTGAACTTTCAGATGCAATCCTTCCAACAGCTTCTTTTACAGAAATTCCTAGAGCGGGTTCAAATCTAAATAGGCAAACAATATCATCCTTGCTAGGTTTGTAATTCAAATCAACGAAATCTAAGTATTGTGAAATCTTTACACCTCTTTTATAATACCTTCCTTAGTTCTTTGATAGATGTTATTATTTTAAAAGGTTTCTCTTTTAGTAATTCACCTCTTTTATAGTGTCCTGATAAAACAGCAATGCATTTTACTCTTGCTCTCCTTGCTGCCCTTACATCATATACAGAATCTCCAATATGATACAAGACACTCTCTCTAGCTAGTTTTTTCGCCTTAAATAATTCATCAGGCCAGGGTTTTGGATGTTTAACATCATTATCTCCTATTATAAAATCAAATAAATTTTTATCTAATCCTGCTCCTTGTAATAGTTTAACAATGCTTTTATGAGAACAATTAGAGATAACAGCTATCTCGTATTTTTTCTTTAGATATTTAAGAACATCTTTAACTCCTGGTAAAATTCTTGATAGTTTATATGATTTATTCCATAATAATATATCATGATACTTTGTTATTTTTTTAATAATTTCTTTATTATTAGAATTAGATAATGCTTTTGCAACATCTTGCTTTGGCTTCCCAAAATGAATATAAATTTCTCTATCTTTTAAAATTTTTAAACCTAATTTTTTTAAAGCATATTGATACGCAATAACATGGGCTTTATCAGAATTTAATAAAGTATTATCCAAATCAAATGTCAGTAATGGTTTCATTTCTAAAATTAAAAATGAAACAGTAATATTTAAATAGTTCCCTGCCTTATTAGTAACTATGCCTCCAAAAAATTTGAATGATTGTTCCTATAAAACTCTAAAAAGTAACCAGATAATTGAATTTATAAAACTCTCTTCAGATAAAGGAATTTATCCAATGAGGAAGGATATTGAAGAAAAATTTTGTGTTGATATTAGAACTTATTTTGGAGATATCAACAAACTATATTTTATTTGCGGACTTGATTATAAAACACTTGTAATGAAAGATATAATCAAAAATAGGATAAATGCTGCACTTAAAAAAACAAGAGGGTTTGATACCATTCTGGATGGTAAAAAAGAGGTAATTAATTTTGTTATAAAGAATGTTAAAAATGGAATATATCCAACAGCAAAAGAGATAAATAATCAATTCCACATAAATGTCTATTCTTACTTTAAAAATATGTTAAATTTGTACAATGAGAGTGGTGTAAGATCTCATTTTAAAAGTAAACAGGAGAGAATAAAGGAAATAAAAACATACATTTGTAAAAAATTAAAAATGGGTTTATATCCTTCCAAAAGAGATTTAGAAAAAGATTTACACCTAGATTTAAATACCTGTTTCCCTAAGTGGATGTATAATAATATATTAATAAATATTTGCGGATCAAAAAGAATGATAAATATCATTAAATACAAACATCGTTCAAATATCACTATAAAAAGATTTAAAACAAAAGAAGATGGAAAAAGGAAGATATTAAGTTACATAAAAAATAATTATAAGCATAAAAAATATCCCACCCAAAGAGAAATAGAATCTTATTTTGGAATATGTTTAGGTTCTTATTTTAAAAGCATGGGAAAACTTTATGATGATGCTAAAATTAAGTACAAAAGAGAACCGAACGTCTTATTATCAAAAGAGAAAGAAAAGGTATTGACAAATATTGCTATAAAATTATTTGAATATAAAGGTTATAAAATAAATAAAATTTCTATTTTAGACGGGAATAAAAAAGAGGATCTTTTATTGAAAAATAATTGTGGAAGTGAGATACCTGTAGAGATAAAAGCTTATCATAAGACTATATCCCTACCCAACCGATTAGTTTATCTTAAGAGGCCTTACCAGAATGAATATTCCCAACTAAGAGATTATATTCAAAAATTAAATTCTCCTTATGGCTATCTAGTTACATCAACCCAAAAAATAGTTTCAAAACCAAATAAAGAGGATAAAATAATTATTATAGACGGTCATAGTTTAAGAAATTTTTTGGTAGAATGTAAGCAACGTCATCTAATTAAATTACTCAATTGGGTCCAGAATACATATAATTCTGAAAATAAAAATATCTTAAGAGATAAAAAAAGATTAGAAATTATAAATTATCTGAGAAAAAACTACAAAAAAGGAATTTTGATAAAAAGAATAAAACTCGAGAAGGAATTTCATATAGATTTACGTACTTATTTTAACTCTCCTAAAGACCCATATAAACTAGCTAAAATTATTTAAACATCCAGGTATATGCTTTTCTTACTTCACTAATAAAGTCGGCAGGAGATAAAACTCCTAATTCAGAAATAATAGCTGTAATTAAATTAGGATTTATCTTTTCAAACGCGGGGTTTACTATAGTAATCCCCTTTGGAGGATTGTTCCATATCTCATTTTTTGGTCTATATTCTATAATTTCTGGAAAACCAAATATTGTTTGAGGATCAAACTTCCAGGAATCAGTGCAAATGTAAACTGGGATATCATATCTATCTGCTATCTCACAAGCCATTTCAGAACCAATTTTATTCACCACTTTTAAATCAGGAGTAATAGAATCAGCTCCTAAGAAAGCGATATCACATTTTTTTAGAGCAACTCGCATAGCAGAATCAACAAAATGTGAATTTGGAATTCCTAGTTTTGATAATTCCTTACTTGTGATTCTTCCCTGATACAATGGCCTTGTTTCTGTATTTCTTACTAAAAATGTTTTACCTTTTTCCCTTGCTATTCTGAACATATTTGTTACAGTGCTTGAATGGCAGTGGGTATATACAATATTATTTTTCCCTATTAATTTAGATCCGTATTCTCCGATTAAATAACTGGCTTCATCAAGATGGGCCAGCGCATTTCTCAAGCAGGGTTCTGTTGGTCTCAGAGAAATTAATTTTTTTACCGCCTCTTTTGTAGGATTCAGGTAGTATGCCTTAAGGGCAGCCCTTGCTACATTTTCAGCACCCTGGATCTTTACCTCTTTTATTGCCTTGCATATTTGATTAAAATTCATATCTATTATATATTCTAAACTATATATAAAACTTTTTCTTTTCATTAACAAAAACTATATAAATTGACTTTAAATTGATTAATTATGGTCTTAGAATCCTTAATAACACCTCAAAATGCCGAGAAAAAGTGGTGGGAATTGTTTGTAATAGGCTTTTTGTATTCTGCCATGGGTATATTCTTGGCGATATGGATATTTGAGCAGTATTCCAGTCTTGTAATGGTTTTCCTTACTGTAACAGCAGCAGTTCCATTAATGTATAATACTATGAAGTATGAAGAACATGAGGATTGTGTATTCAGTCACGAATCCCAAAGATTAGTACACCATATGAAGATAATAAGATTCCTGGTTTTTTTATTTTTGGGGTTTGTGCTTGCTTTTACACTGGCATATGTTTTTTTGCCTACTGCCCTGGTTGAAACAACATTTAGCTCACAAATGCAGACAATTAATGCAATAAACTCCAAAGTCTCTGGAGATTTTACTGCTGATATACAAATACTAGAAAAAATATTCCTGAACAATATCAAAGTTTTGCTATTTTGCATATTCTTTGCATTCTTTTATGGGGCTGGTGCTATTTTTATTTTAACATGGAATGCATCTGTTATTTCTGCAGCAGTTGGCAATATAATAAGAACAAATTTGGCTGTGTATGCCAGTGATTTCGGATTGAATAGTCTATGGACCTATTTTAGCATATTCTCTGTAGGAATACTGCGTTATCTGATCCACGGAGTGCCAGAAATTGTCGGTTATTTTATTGGTGGAATTGCTGGGAGTGTTATATCCGTAGCTATGATAAATCACGATTTCAGCACAACAAACTTTAAAAAGGTCTTAATAGACTCAATTTCATTAATAATACTTGCTGTTTTTGTATTATTAATAGCTGCTTTGATGGAGGTATTTTTAACGCCTTTATTATTTTAAAATGGAACATAGTGAAATAGAGCAAAGAAAAGAGAAATTTTTAGCTTCAATAAAAGAAAATAAAAATCTTATAAGCTATATAATTCTGGCAATTATTGCTTTTTTTGCGGCTTATATTAGGACGAGAAATTTAAAATGGTTCATTGATATAACAACCGGAAAGTATTTGCCTGGACCTGAAGCAGATACATTCGTCTTTTTAAGATATGCCCAGTATATTCTGGAACATGGCTCTCTGATGGCTCATGATATGATGCGTTACTTTCCTTTGGGTCTGGACACCAAAGGAGAGGCAACCTTAATCTCATACGTAATTGTTTATTTATACAAAATTATACATTTTTTTAATTCTGCGGTAACTCTTGAATACATAGATGTTATATATCCTGTGATATTCTTTGTTATAAGTTTAGTATGCTTTTTTT
>JAGVZV010000034.1 GCA_018302265.1 Candidatus Woesearchaeota archaeon
AAAAAAGAGGTTAAAAAATCACTTCAAAAGGCATTTTACGATTCTGGACCATGAAATGAAAGGGACTATCAAGACAGGGGTAATATTCAATCTGGTTGGAATTTTACTTATGTTCTTTGCTACATATGTCTTATTTGTATACAAAGACACTTCATTGGTTACAACTTTTTTAGTCGTATTCCTGGAGCCAGGAGGATGGTTCTTTTTCTGGGAGGGTTTGAATCTGATACTGTTTGAATCTAAAAAAATGAGACCAAAGCTTGAATTTTACAAGAAGATGTACAAATCAAGGATAGATTTCTTTTCAGATTAGGTTGCCTATGCTTAAAATTATGAAAATTCCTATAGTGTGCAGGATATAAGCGATTATTGCAAATTTTTTAATAGACATTCTTTTAATTGTGGATAATAATGTAATTCCGATTTCTGATGGCAAAGGCGTAGCAATTAAAATCCCGGCAAAAGCTGCCAAAGCATACTTTTTATAATTTCCAAATATTATATTTTCTTCTTTTTCCAGGAATTTTACTATTTTTTCTCTTTTTATTTCCTTAATTTCTTTCTTCAATGGATACTTTATTAAGAAAAATATGATGAGATCTCCGATCAAAGCTCCAATGCCAGATATCAGTGCTCAGCTGTAGCTGGAGCTGCTGTAAAACCATAGGCATAGAATCCCCCAGCAATTAAATATCCCAAATAACCTAATTCTGTTAAAAAATCATGGAAAGGGCCAAAGTTTCTTCCTTTGAAAATGATATAAGCAAGTATGATTGTTCCCAGCAATATTAAGGTCTTTGGGTGCTTTAATCTGTGTAAATGATTATGTAGTCTTTTCATTGGAATTATCAATTAATATTGGTTTATATAAATTTCTAATAGATAAAAGTGCCGCATCCCAATTACCCCACAACATATGTTTTAATTCATTGTTTGTGTCTACACAGAAACATTTATAAATAATGTGGACATATAATATTATGGCATATACAGAGGATAGAAATGTAAATGGAAGAACGTATTATTATAGAGTTTTGTCTGTAAGGAAAGGAAAGAAAATCTCAAAAAAGAGGGTATATCTCGGGTACGGGCTGTCAGAAACAGAACTTTCAAAAAAAGAAAGAGAAGCAGACAAGCAGCTAATCCCTGCGAAGACAAAAAGAATCAACAGTGATATCGAAAATATTAAATCACAGATTATAAAAATATTAAAGAAGAATTACATAGTCAGAGCAGGGATATTTGGAAGTTATGCCAGAGGGGATGCTAAAAAAAACAGCGATATAGATATAGCTGTTCAAATTAAAAATAAGAACATAAGTCTTATCGGTTTTATAAAAATAATAAGAATTTTAGAGGAAACTTTAAAAAGAAAAGTAGATCTGGTGGAATATAGCGAAATAAAACCAAGAATAAAAGAAAGGATACTGCGTGAGGAGATTAGGATAATATGAAGAGGGATATAGGATTGTTTATAGAAGATATTGTCAAAAGTATAAAGAACATAGAGAATTTTACAAAAGGTCTGGACAAAGAAAAATTTTTCAGGGATGAATTGAGGCAGAGTGCAGTAATAAGGCAATTAGAAATTATAGGGGAAGCAGCCAAAAATGTTCCTGCATCATTCAGGCAAAAATATCCTAAAATTCCATGGAAAGAGCTGTCTGGATTCAGAGACATATTAAGCCATGCTTATTTTGGGATAAACATTGGAAGGGTGTGGAATATAATAGAAAAAGATTTGTCTTCTCTTAAAAAAGAAACAGAAAAGATAGATATAAACCCCTTTGATAAATAAGTGTCAGAGAGGGGATTTGAACCCCCGATAACAGCCTCGCTCACCAAAGTGGATATGAGAGTTACACCTTGTTAAGTCTGTGTTCTACCAGGCTGAACTACTCTGACATAATGTTAAGAAAAGAGCTTATTTTAAAAGGCTTTTGATTTTTTTTGCAACTTCCTGCATTTCACCATCTTTATACTTGTGCTATTTTCTTATTATTCTGTATTATATTCAAACCGGGTCCGTATTCTAGTAATGCTTTTGATATTTTCTTAATAGTTTTTGATAAAGCAGATAAATCCTCATCCGGAATATCAGAAATCAATTCATAATGTTTTTTGGGCATCACAAGAACATGCCCTCCCTTTGGACTTGCAGGGCTTATATCTAAAAAAGCCAGAGTTTTAGAATCTTCATATATTTTCTCACAAGGAATTTCACCTTTTATTATCTTGCAGAATATGCAGTCTACTTGAGCCATTTTAATATCTCCTTAGTGATATGGTTTAAATATTTTTCTTTTCCGAATCCATGTCTAGCATTGATTATCTCGGTATAATTTATTCCATTATTTTTGAAAAATCGTTTACTTTTTTTATTATTTATTGCTCTATCATCTCCCGCAAGTATAATCAATAGAGGAACATTTATTTTTTTAATAGCATTTTTGATATTATATTTTATCCTTTCTAAGAAAAATCTTATCTTCAGAGATCTTTTTTCACCCCAACTATCTATAAAATTCTCTTTTCCTTTTATCGAACTGATAATAAATCCTAAGACTAAATTTAAAACTCTTTTTCTTTCTAAAAAGAAACCAGGGGCTAATGTTATAATTTTATTAATATTATTATATTTTTCATATTCTAAAACAATTATATTTGAACCAAAGCTGTGACCAATTACAATTATTTTTTTGTTATCTTTTTTCATAAAATCTATGGAATTTTTTAATTCCTCTACATATTTAGAATAACACTGATCTTCAAATTTGCCTTCAGATTCCCCATTACCAGAAAAATCAAATCTTAATTCTAGGTTTATGCAAAACTCCAACAAGTTTTTCTCCTTCTTTGTTATAAAAATAGACTTTTTTCTTCATTGAAACAGTTTTAAGCACAATTTTTCAAATAATTTTTCTAGAATTTCCACATCTTGTTTGCAATGCCCTATTATCTTTTCCCAATCTCCGTTTTTATATAACTTTTCAACATCCGCCCCAAATACCCTCTCTTTAGGGACTTCAATCCCGGCTAATTTGCATAAAACATCTAAGTTTGGATTTATGAATGTCCCATAATGAGAGAAAAATATCATTGTATCAAAATGATTTGATTTGTTCATGGCCCACTGGTTAGTGTTAATATCAATTCCTTTGGGTATACTTATATTGTTCACACATGACCTTAATGTAATAAAAGGTATATCAAATTTGTAGCCATTATGAGTGACTATCCTGTAAAATGGATTTTTGTTTGTAAAATCTATCACAAAACTCCAGAATTCATTTAAAATCTGTTTTTCATCATCACCATAGAATATCTTTATAGGTTCGTTTAATATTTTCACTCCGATTGTAATAATCTTTGAATAGTTTGGATCAAGGCTTCTTATCTCTTTGCTTATCTTTTTATCCATTAAATATTCTCTTATTTCTTCATGCTCTATTTTTAATGGGGCCGTTTCTATATCTAATACAATGAATTTCATGTTTATAATTAATTCTCTTAACTTATATAACTTATGGACTTGGCGGGAATCGCACCCGCGACCCTCCCATTATGGTTTAATTGCCATGGGAATAGTTTACTACTAGCCTACAAGCCCAATGGGATTATAAACTTTTGGAGGGAGCGAACCATTTTTTAACCAATATTTGTATTTAAATAGATGTTTGTCATTACTAGATCCTATATCATTCATCCACCTAATTACATTCTTATTTCCTCTCATCCATATTCCACCAGTATATTTCTTATTTTTAATTATATAAAAAGGGTAGTTGTTTTTTCTTAATAATTTTAATAATTGTAATAATAATTTATCACTCATGGAACAGATGGTAATATAAGGATATCTATATTTTTCATGTTTCTTAGCTAATATTGACCCATCTGTGTCAAATAAACCTCTAATAATATTCTTTTTTTTACTCCAATCTAATTTTATAATCTGTTTTGGAATAGCTAATCTTTTCCCTTTTTTACCAATTGGAAAACCTAATTTATTTAATGATTCAAAAAGTCCCTTTCTTTTTATTATTATTTTTCTATAGTCCCTACTTTTTATCTCAACGATCTTTGCTTTTATATCAAATTCTTTTTCTATTAATTTTTTTAAATAATAATGATATTCTTTATCTTTATATTTATCTCCAACAATTATTATATCATAAGCATAAAAACCATCCCACTTCTTATAAGAAGTAAGACAACCATCTCCCATTAGAGCACCATAAAATTCACAAAAATTCTTGTTTAATTTTAAATCAAATTTTTTGTAATTATTTAATTTTCTGTGTGCTCTTGCAATTTCCATCTTTCTTTTAACACCATTCTTTCCTAATCTAATCACTGATATTTTACCTGCAAATGATTGTCCCCACGTATTATCTAATTTAATTATATTTTTTAACCATTTTAATTTATTTGGGTGTTTATTTATTAAAATATTAAAACTATTTTCATCTATTGTATTTTCTCCACGGTACCATCTTTTTATATTATTATAATTAATTCCTATTTCTTTACTAAACAATTTAAGAGATTTTTCTCTTTTTATTTCTTCAAAGAATGCTTTGGGATTTTTAATTCTAATGCGCATTTATTATATATAATTTTAATCTTTATATATTTTTCTATTGTTAATACCAGGTTATACAACTGGCCCTTATTAAAATATTTTAAAATAAAACAATTTAAAAACCTTTTTCCATCATTTTTAAAATGAAAATACCTGGATTATACTGCACTGAAATTATATTGGAGGATGGCGATTTAGTAGCAAGAGACCCAGAATTATTGGGAAGAGGAGAAAAGAGCGAGATTTATATAAGGCCAAAAGGACAATCTTTTGAAGATTTAGTATTTATGTCGAATGATAGGTTTGAATTATCGCATACACCATCTAAATTAGAGGTTAGTTCGGCTGGATATTTTTCAAGAACTAAAAGATGGTATGAAAATTTTAAATGGGAAAAATATAAAAGATAATAAAAATTTATTTGACTCGAGTATCAACTCTTTTACCAAAAGTTAACACATTTTGTCCCATAATTACTTTATGAAGTATATCTTTAACTTCAGATATTTTAACTCTTACTTGTTTTGTTGTATCTCTATCACGTAGCGTGACTTTTTTGTCTTTAATAGTATCTTCATCTATTGTAATTGCTACCGGAATTCCAATTTCATCACCTCTGGAGTAACGTCTACCTAAACTTCCCCCTTTGTCATAACTGACATTAAACTCCTTTTTCAAATCTGTAAAAATATCTCTTGATAGTTTTTCTAATTTAGCATCGTTTATCAGAGGAAAAACAGCTGCTTTTATAGGAGCAAGCGATGCAGGTAATTTTAGAACAACATTCTGTCTTTTTTCATCATAGTGATAGGCATTGCATATAACAGCCAAGAATAAGCGCTCCATACCAAAAGTTGGTTCTATCACCTTTGGAATCACTCTCTGCTTTGTTTTTTCATCAAAGACATCTAATTTTTCCTTTGATTCCTTTATATGCTGTGTCAGGTCATACTGGCCTCTGTTTGCTATACCTGCCACTTCTTTAGAACCAAACGGATACTCATAATCCAAATCAAATGTTGCAGAGGAGTAGTGTGATAGTTCATTCTTCATGTGCTCTCTTATTTTTATCTTTTCAAGACCTATGCTGTTCATCCATAATATCTGCTCAGCCAGCCAGTAAGCATGCCATTCCTCAAGTCTTTTTTCTTCAAGTAATTTCTTAATTGTAACAACTCTAAGACTTTCTTTGCCTTTTTCCTGTGTTTCAGAATCCAGCAGATTTAATTTTAAATTAAGATGCCTAGCATCAAGCAAACTGCATTTTTTTTCATCAGGATGCACAAAAAATTCAAATTCCCCTATGTTAAACTCTCTGCTTCTGAATAAAAAATCACGTGGAGCAATTTCATTCCTGAAACAGCGCCCTATCTGTGCAATCCCAAACGGCAGTTTCACTCTTGAGGTTTCATAAACATTCTTGAAATTCAAAAACATTCCCTGCGCAGTTTCCCCCCTCAGGTATGCTTCAACTGGATTGAGAGCGCCAACACTGGTCTTGAATAATAAATTGAATTCACCCTTGCTGTCATACTCTCCACCACACTCACATTTTACTTTTCCTAGTTCACTCTTATCTATTTTAGTTGCTTTTCTGCATTTTTTGCATATTACTGCGACGTCTGAAAAACTTGTAAGATGACCTGATGCTTTCCATGTTCTTGGATGGGATATTACAGAAGATTCTATTCCAACCATTTCTTCTTTTTCCTGCACAAAGAACTTCCACCAGCTGTTTTTAATATTATTAAATAATTCTGCTCCTAAAGGGCCGAAATCATAAAATCCGGAAAATCCGCCATATATCTCTGAAGAAGGATATACAAACCCCTTTTTCTTGCAGAATGTAGCTATATCCTGTATTGAAATCATAGTTTTGGCAAGTCCTCTAGATTTATAATGTTTTTGCCCTCTATCCTTGGGCAGGCTGTATTAATCCATATATCTATTCCCCTAAAATTCTCAAATTCGCCTTCATTTATATTGTCACATATAAAAATATAAGCATTGTCTAGTTTTTTCCTTAATAATTCTGCTTTTTTTATTTCATATTGTCCTGGCTTTGTTGAGACCAATATGCCATATGATCTTGCTGCGTAAAACTTGCTTAATTTTCCCTTTAATTTATTTTCATAATCCTGTATATCCGATTCTTCAATTCTTGAAAATTCATTTGTATCTGGATTTGCAATGTAAACTGGTTTTTTTGTTTTTATCGCTAGATATAATGGATGGAATCTTCCCGAGCCGATAAATAAAAAAGAATTCACTTTATTTTTGTATTTTTCAGCAATTTTTATATTACATCCTAATATTTGTCCTATAATAACTGAATTCTTTAGTAATTTTTGTGCCTTTTTCAATTGATCAAGGAATTGTATGCTTGAGACTAATCCGATTTTTCCTTTGATATCAACTTTTTTTAGCACTTCGCTTATATCAGCCAGTGATTTTGCAGGTACAAACAAGGTTTTCACAAGAATAATACTAAAATTAGATATTTAAATCTATTTAACCTTTAAATATCGTTATTTATTTAGAACTCTTTAAATAGTTTTTTATCTTTATTAGTAAATGGTTAATGAAAACTTAATAAGATTCATAGTTGAAACTTATGAATTGCCTAAACCTCTTGAAGAAAAGATATTCAGGATTGCTTATACAACTATAAAAGACTTAGGATTATCCGGCTTTGATAGTCAATATAGGCATATAGCTAATTTAATAGAGAAGTTTAAGGCCCCCTATCAAGAAAGATTCTTTTTGAGGTTAGACTCCTCGGAAGATTTTACTGAAAAGCAGTCTCACGAAATTATTGGTTTTGAAGATAATAACTTAGAACGGGTTATTGCATTGGAAGAAGAAAATAAGGGACTTATCAGCTTTAGGGAAGCATTAGGAATTTTAGAGCACGAATTGGATAGAGAAGATTATCTGTTTTTAAATGCCCTGGTCAATCTTGGAAATTATGATATAACCAATAAAAAGTTTAACTCTCTTCTGCTGAAAGATCCTTCGAATATTCAGGATGAAATAAGAATCCTGAGAAATAGATTTGAAATAAATGGAGTATTTTTATTACCACCAAGACCAATATTAGATCTTCAATTCAATCCTTTAAAAGTAAAATTTAATAAGATCGAATATCCGGGATCTCCTTTGCCCTTTTTTAATAAATATAGAAAGATATATGGTCTTCTTACAAGGCAACAACTTAAACATTTTGATAGGGCACTACACAAGGCATTGTATAAATCCAAAGAGATGAATCTTGCAATACCAAGGGTATTTTCTGGTCTTTTGTCTGACGCATCAATTAAAGAAATAATCC
>JAGVZV010000033.1 GCA_018302265.1 Candidatus Woesearchaeota archaeon
AGAATTATTCTTGGTTTGTTTAGGTCATAAACATACTTTATTTTAGCTTCAGGGATACTTTCAAATGTTTTTACATAATTTTTACCCCAATAACCGCATCCAATTAGAGCAAGCTTTATCATATTAGGATGGGCTATATATTGTTTATAAATCTTATTAAAAACCTTTTTAAACCTGTTAATACTGATTATTTTATGGAAGGTAAAAAGGAGACTTTATACTATTTCGGTCTGACATTTGTATCAAAATTTATAACTTATTTGTTGCTGCTTGTTTTAGCTAATTACTTTTACATATCTGAATATGGGAGGGCATCTTTTGCTCTGGCTGTTTTTAATGTAGTTTACTTTTTTATGCTTATAGGGCTGCCAGATGTTTTTGTTCCCTGGTATATCAACAAAAAGGATGTAAACTCTGTATTTTATTTCTTAGCTCTAGTAACTGGTATCTTTACTGTTATAGGAATCTTTGTTTCTTTGATATACAACTGGATTTTACCTTTAGTTATTAGTCTGCCATTCTTATTTTTCTATCTATTAGGCTATTCCATATTCAGAATAAAAAAGCAGTATCACTTATTAAAAATATCAGATATTTTATTCGTACTTTTAACTTTTATTTTTGTTTATTTCTTTAGAGAGTCAGGAAAGTTTGGAATAACTTTAGGTTATGGACTTGCTTATATAATAACAGGAATATTTGTTTTTGTCCTATCTAGAAAAGAGATAATACAAATTATATCCTCATTCAGGTTTGATTTACAACCAATAATAATATATCTAAAAAAGGGATTTTCAACAGCAATGGTTGTTCTATCTTATTTATTCCTTGGTTGGATTGATTCTATTATACTTGGTAAATTATCAACGTATGAAAATGTTGCAAGGTACAGCATTGCCAGCCCAATAGCAAATATTATTACAGTAGTTCCACTGGCGCTATCAATGTTTTTACTGACTAGGATATCAGAAGTTAAAAAGGAACAATTATCGTCTTCAATATTCAACCGCATTTTAAGACTGTCTGTATTCTTTTCGCTATTGCTATCTATTCTTTTAATATCTGTAGTCAACATCATATTAAACATATTTTTTAAACAATACTCTGATGTGGGCATATATGTAACTATACTCATGACTGGAGTTTTGTATTTTTGTGTTTATACCCTCATAGCAACTTATTTATCCGCTAAGCTAACTCCTGAGAAAATAGTTATTCCAATAATTACTGCAGCATTACTAAATGTAATACTTGATATATTATTAATACCTCAATATGGTTTGTTGGGAATATGCATCGCAACAATGATAGCTCACATGGCTGCATTTACTCTTCTTACAATAAGAGTAGGAATATTCTTGAAATTTATTCCGGTTTATTTCATCTCTCTATTGTTATTAGCATCATTCTATCTGGGTTACTATGGCCTTATTTTAATACCCTTATCAGTGCTCGTCATGTTCATTTTTAAATTGATCAGGCTAAATGATTTGGAGGTTATAAAAGAAGTTTTATTAAAATCGTTAAATCTAAGATGATCCACAAATTTATACTCATCATGGCCGTGTTTTATTCTTTGGTACTGTATCCTTACTGGCTGTTATATAATTTTACAGGCTTTTCATACTATTTTTTCATCAGCCTGCTTGGATTTATATTATTCGTGAAGGTGTTGAGAAAATGAAAAAAATATTTTGGATATTTGTTGTAATATCTATTTTAGTACATTTGTATGCAATAACTTTTCCTATGGCCACTCTGGAAGACGAGTCATTCCATGTTGAAAGGGCAATTTATATAACTCAAATATTGGATGTTTTTAATCCATTGCTATTCTTTGGCCTTATTTTAATGGGAATTTTTATAATTTTTATTTTGTATAAGCTATACAACAAGAATACCAATTATTTTTTATTGGTTTTAGTTCCATCTTCAATAATCTATTATTTTTTAATCAATTATTTTGCAGTTCAGTTTAGCATAACCAAATTTGGAGAGCTGAACTTGAACAATTTTATCTGGCTTGTAAGATATGGCTCTGTAAGCGCGTTTACTTACACTTTACAACTAATTATTTTTGGGTATAGGGAATGGGCAATGCGCCTATTTCCGCTGATATTTTCTATTCTGTCTTCATTCACGATGTATAAACTAGTCTCTGAGCATAAAAATGAGAAATGGGCTTTATTTTCCTCAATCTCTTTATTATTCCTGCCAGGGATATTTTACTTTGTTAACATAAGCCAACTAACTACAGGAGTTATTTTCTTCACTCTGGCTTCTCTATACTTTTTATTGAAATATGTCCATAAAAAAGATAAAAATTCTTTAATCTACATGGCTTTATTTTTAATTTTAGGTTTTCAGTACAAAGAAACATTCTTTTTGGTGTACGGGATAATATTTTCGTATCTTGTCTATTTATACTTGATAAAGAAAAAGGATGTAAATTACAATCGAATCATAAAGTATACACTATTGAGCATAATCCCAATGATTTTGTGGCTGGTTGTTCAAATTAATTTCAATCCAAATCCCTCGGTTAGCAGACTGGTGGGGTTATTTGGAATATTTTCATTCACGCATATTTTTAGATATATAATAGCTTTACCATACCAAGCAACTTTGCCAGTCACAATCTTATTTTTAATCTCACTTCCATTTGCAGTTTACAATATCATAAAGAAAAAAGACGAGTTATCCTTTGTTTTTTTAATGTACTTTTTAGTGTCATTAGTATTCTTCACTACAGACAGCTTGGGGAATTATATGGTGGTATATAGGTATGGTGCAGATTTATTGCCGAGCATAGCCTTTTTTACATTCTTTTTCCTTGAAAAATTTGAAAAGAAAAAAGCATTTGAAATTTTATCCTACTGTTTAATAATATTTTTGGTGATATCAAGCGGTTATTTGACCTATCACAATTGGGAGAACAGATTTGTCCCTATGGACGGAACTTTTTCTTATATAAAAGAGAATGTTCCTGAAGATGCAAGGATTCTAAAAACAATGGCCCCAAATCCTTACAAATTTTATATAGGTAAATATGAATTAAAACAGAAATTTAAACACGAGCTGTGGGAAAATGCTTCAGAGCAAAACATCACAAATTTATATAATTTCATGAAGAAAAATAATTATAGTTATTTCATATTTCCAGATCCAACTCAAAGCTATCAGAGTTATTGGCCCAGCAATTATGACTGGGTTACATCATGGGTTTACAAACCTGAATTAAAACTGGAACCCATCTTAAATGAGACTTTATTGCAAGAATTAACAATAAACAATACTTATTACAAGTTGGTATATTCTGATAAACTGGGTATAAACTCCTTATATTTAATAAAAATTAGATAAATTTATATATCTTTTTAGTGACTTATTTTTTATGAAAGTGATTTTGGTTTTTCCTCCATTCGAAAGAGAAATAAATGATAATTTACAAATAACTACTGTAAAGAAATATGCCAATTCAGTTCCTGTTCCATTAAGTTTGACTAATATTGCTGCTAGTTTAGAAACTGCCGGGCACGATATAAGTATCTTAGATGCAAATGCGTTACAATACAACAAAGAACAAATTATAGCCTATTTAAAGAGTAAAAAACCTGATATTGTCGGATTAACAACAAGCACATTATCGTACCACCAAGAAAGAGAATGGATTGAATTTATAAAGAAAGAGTTAGGGGTGACTATAATTGTTGGGGGCAAACATGCGTGGTATTATCCCAGGGAATTGTTAAAAAATGATGCTATAGATTATGTATTCTCTGGAGAAGCAGACAAGACAATAGTAGAGTTTATGGATGCGTATGAAAAAAAGAATATTAAAAAATTAAAAAGTATAAAAGGATTACTTTTTAAAGAAAATGATAAAGTAATTGATAATGGATTTTCTGATCAAATCACCAATCTAGATGAATTACCATTTCCTGCTATTCACATGTTGCCTTTAGAAAAATATCATACGTTTTTAACGAAAAGAAGGAAGTTTATAACTATGATTACTACTAGGGGTTGTACTAGCAGATGTACTTTTTGTGATGCTCATTTGGAAAAATACAGATTTAGAAGTGCAGAAAATACAGTAGAAGAAATGCAAAGAGCATATGATCTTGGTGTCAGGGAAATAGAGCTGTATGATTCTGCTTTTACAATTAACCAAAAAAGGGCAATTGCAATCGCAGAAGGGATTAAAAAAAGAAAATTAGATTTAAGGTGGGATATAAGAACAAGGGTTAATTTAGTCAATGAAGAAGTTCTAAAGGCACTAAGGTCTGCTGGTTGTGTAAGGATAAATTACGGTTTGGAATCAGGAGATCCGGATGTGCTTAAAAATATGAAAAAAGATGTTAATCTAGACCAGATGGATAAAGCAATATTATTAAGTAAAAAATTAGGTTTTGAAGTGTTTGGATATTTTATTCTTGGATGTCCTGGAGAAACAAAAGAGTCGATGAACAAAACTATTGCTTTATCTAAGAAGTATCCATTTGACTATGTTCAATTTACAAGGATGGTTGCTTTGCCAAGAACAGAGTTATACCAACAATTTCTTAATGAAAAGAAATATGATTATTGGTTAGAGTATACACAAGGAAAACATTTGGATAAACAGATAGATTTAGTTGGAACTAATCTAACAGATGAACAAGTTGTAAATGCTGTTAAAAGGGGATATAGAGAATTTTATTTCAGGCCAAAGCAGATATTAAAAACACTCTCCCACACCAGATCACCAAATGAACTGCTTAGATATATCAAGGCAGGATTCCACTTTTTATTAAAGAAATAAAATGGTAAAAATAGGGGTAATCGGCGGATCCGGATTGGATGATCCAAAATTATTAGAGAATCATGAAGAAAAAGAAGTTGATACTCCTTATGGCAGGCCTTCCAGCAAATTAACTATTGGTAAATTAAACAATGTTGATGTTGATGCACGCACATAATTACTACAACAGCGTGCGGTTCTTTGCGAGAAGAGATTGGTCGTGGTGATTTAGTTATAATAGATCAGTTTATTGATTTTACAAGACACAGAAAAATAAGCTTTCATGAAAATTTTAATGATGGTCCTAAGCATACACCTATGGCAGAACCTTTTGATAAAAGATTGAGAAAAATTTTAATTAAGACAGGAAGGGAATTAGGCTTTAAAATTCATGACAAAGGAACAGTTGTTACAATAGAAGGTCCAAGATTTAGCACAAAAGCAGAATCAAGAATGTTCAGAGCGTGGGGAGCCGATGTGATAAACATGTCTATAGCACCCGAGGCAATTCTTGCAAATGAGCTTGGGATTCCGTATGCTTCTATTGCTATGTCGACTGACTATGATTCGTGGTTGGAGACGGAACAAGGTGTAACTTGGGAGCAAATTCTAGAGGTATTTCATAGCAATGCAGATAAAGTAAAGAAATTGTTGATAGAATCTATTTCTAAAATAAACGATCATTAAACTTTTATTAACTGTTTATTTTCTATTGTTCTTAAGTCTTCAATTAATAACCTATTAAATAATTCAATCAATTTATTTACTGATTCATTTTTGTCATTTATTTTGTATAATTGAGCCCTTCCAATAGACCTTGTTTTTATCACCATGTTATTTTTTATAAATCTAGGGAATATTCTATGAACTGTCCTCCAACTAACTCCGGAATTATTTGCAATATCTGTTAAAGAGTAATCAAAATCCTTGCCCTCTATTAAAAATTCTAGTATCCTTGTTGTTGGATTATCTCCAATGAATTCCCTGAATATTGTTATTTCTTCCATGAATAATTTAGGGGCATACTGATATATAAATCTTTCCTTTTGTCATATTAATATGTCATAAGGTTAGATAAGATTTAAATAGTTAAAAAATCATTGTATAATATGGATGATTATGTTTTTGTTAAAAAGAGGATTCTGATTAAACTGGTTAATTTAAGAATGTGGGGTGGTAAGCATACTAAAATAAGAAATCTATCCAAAGGATTTCCCGATAATTTTTTATCAAGGAGGGAAAATCAAAAATTGATGCAAAAAGTAATTAAGGACTTAATGAACGAAGAAATTTTATTGGCAAAGAAATCAACAGGAGAGATTCACATTTCACTTAACCCAAGAAAAATAAGTGAAATAAAAAATTTTATAGAAAATGCTAATTGATATCCACGCTCATCTGGATTTTGACCGGTTTTCAAATGATTTAGATTCTGTTATTAACAAGTTTAATGGAATAATAATACAAAATTCTGTTAATCTTGAATCTATGAAAAAAACCTTGGAAATTTCTAAAAAGTATAAAAATGTTAAAGCTGCTCTAGGAGTCTACCCATTGCATTGTATGGAAATCAGCGAAAAAGAACTTGATGAACAAATAGAATTCATTAAAAAAAATAAAGATAAAATTATTGCCCTTGGGGAGATAGGATTAGACTTTAAAGAATCACAAGAAAGAGAAATACAAATCAGAAATCTCAAGAAATTTATTTCCTTATCGGAAGAGATTAAGAAGCCAATGATAATCCACTCAAGAAAAGCAGAATCTGAAGTTCTTGAAGTGCTGAAAAATACAAAATCTAATGTTATATTGCACTATTTTTGTGGAAATGCTGAATTAATCAAAAAAGCACTTGAATATGGATTTTATTTCTCAGTTCCAACCAATATAAGCACGAATAAGCATCTTAAAAGATTAGTTAAATTGATTCCATTGGACAGATTATTCACAGAAACTGATTGTCCTTATCTAAGTCCAGTACAGGAGCAGAGAAACGAGCCGATTAATGTTGAGTTTACAATAAAGAAGATATCTGAAATAAAAAATATAAGTGAAAATGAAGTTGAAGAGCAGATTTACAGGAATTACTTGAAAATCTTTTCATAAATTTCTTCTTTTGTTACCTCTTTTATTTCACTTTCTTTTAATTGTTCCAGTTCCAAGTTGCCTATAGAAATTCTTTTTAGTTCTATCACTTCATAACTTAGAGAATTAAACATTTTTCTTATCTGTCTTTTTTTCCCTTCGCTTATTGTTATAATCAATTCTTTATCCTTGATTAATTTTATTTTTGTTGGTTTGGTTTTGTATTTTTTGTTGTCTAAGTCAATTGTAACACCATTTCTTAATTTGTCAATATCACTTTCATTAATATTTTTATCAATATTGACTAAATAAGCCTTCTTTATTTTTTTATCTGGATCTAAAATTCTTGTTGCAAGTGAACCATCATTGGTTATAACTATCAACCCAGAAGTATTGATATCTAATCTACCTACTACAAACAGACTATTCTTGATTTCTTCGTCTAGGTCTATCTTTTCGATAAGATCATAAACAGAATTATTCTCGTTTTTCTGGCAGCTCATTCCTTTTGGTTTGTTTAGTATAAAATATACTCTTCTTTTTGGCCTTATTATTTTTCCATTGTAATAAACATTCTTTCTTTTTGGATCGATTCTAAAATTTGGGTTTTTTATTGGTTTATTGTTTATCTTTATCTTTTCAGAATATATTGCTTCTATTATATCCTCTTTACTTCTGAATGCTCCTGTTTTTAACAGAAACTGATATAACCTTAATTTTACCATATTCCATTATTGTTTGTTGATTTATATTCTTTATTATAATAATGCTTTTAAAGAAGAATTGATTTTTAATCGCATGAAAGAGAAGATAAGCACACTTGTCGAGTTTCTTGATAATAACAAAAGTTTAGGTCCACTGGTTGTGGATGGAATATATCCGTTGAATGAAGTTACAATTACGCTAAAAAATGGGACTCCGGTTTATTCATTATACATTTCTAATCCTGAAATAAACAAACTTCCACAAATATATAAGGATAGAATAATATTTAAACCATTAAATTTGAAACTAGTAAAAGAAGCGAAAATTGAGAATGAAGAAAATGCATTAAAATATATTGATGATTTTATACGGGAAAGAATGAATAAAAGAGTTAAAAGATAAGATAAGAACTGTTCCGCACTGACCAAAACAAGGAGTTATGTTCAGAGATATTACTACACTATTAAAAGATAAGGATGAATTTAATTTAATGATAAATGAATTTGTTAAGCATTATAGAAACAAAAAAATAGATGCTGTTGTTGGTATTGAATCTCGTGGATTTATTATTGGTTCTGCTTTAGCACATAGATTAAATTTAGGATTTATTCCTATTAGAAAAAAAGGTAAATTACCTGCTGAAACAGTTTCTGAAGAACATAAATTAGAATATGGAAAGGATAAAATAGAAATTCATAAGGATGCTATTGTTCTAGGAATGAATGTTTTGATAACTGACGATCTGATTGCTACTGGAGGTACTTTACTTGCTGCATGCAATTTAGTTAAAAAACTTGGTGCAAATGTTCACGAGTGTGCTTTGGTTATTGATTTGCCTAATTTGAAAGGCAAAGAAAAAATTGAAAAAGCAGGTTATAAAGTATTTAATTTGCTTGAGTTTGAAGGCGATTAGAAAGGCTTATAAACAAAGTATATACTGTAGTATATAGGTTAATGGGTTAAAATGAAGAAACAAATATCGTTTATAATTATATTAATATTATTTAATATCTCTGTTCTAGCTATTCCTTTTGTAATAAATGATTATTCTCCAAACATGAACCAGTTTAATATAACACTTGGAACTTTGGTTAATTTTAATGTAATCCCTGCTAATTATTCAGAGGTTTCATATACCTCTTATTGGGTGACTAAACCAACTATTCCATGGCCTACATACGAAATGAAAATAAACACTTATAATCAAACATATAATTTTAGTTTATTAGGAAACTATAATGTTAATTTTACTGCACTTGGTCCAGTAGGATTGGTAACAACAATAACATGGAATATATCCGTTATCAATGATACACAAGCACCAATAATAGTAATGAATCCAAATTCCAACACTTCATTAAACCAGGGAGATATAATTTTAGTAAATTGTTCAGCTGTAGATAATGTAGAAGTAAAAAGAGTTTTAGCTGATGTTGATGGAATAACTATATGTGAGGGTATAAATTCTTGTTCTGTAAATTATGTAGCAGACACCGTTGGAATTAATTTATTAACGTGCACTTCAGAAGATATTTCTGGAAATGTGAATTCACAATCAGCACCTATTTTTGTTTCTGCTAGCCCCTCGGGTGGAGGAAGCGGTGGCGGAGGAGGAAGTAGCTCTTCTATAATATTCAATTCTTACTATCCGGAAAATTTAAGCTTGATAATGGATGAAGGAACCTCACAATTATTTATAGTCAATGCTTCTGATTTAGATAATGATACATTAAGTTATTATTGGTACTTAAATGATACTTTATTACCTCTCTATTTACAAAATAATTATATCTTAAATATAAATACAACCCAATACCCAACGGAATATACCTTAAGAACTATTGTTTCAGATGGCCAATCAAATTCTTCAATGGAATGGAATATTACGGTTAATGATATTAATTTTGCGCCTGGTGCAGGAAAAATTGCTCCTGGAGCTTCTATAGAAATATATCCATATTATTATTTAATGAGAAACAGTAGTTGCGGGATTTATACTAAAGTGAATATCACTAATCATAGTTTTCAATTCTTATCTAACATTACAGATATAGAACACGATAATTTAATAATAGATTGGTCTGTTTTAAAAGATAATATTCTATTATTTAATGAACATAAAGAAACCCCTTGGGTAGCTGATCCTTATGGATATTCTACATTCCCAACTAAATTTAATTATACTTTTAATCAGGTTGGAACTTATATAATAAACATAAGTGTTGATGACGATCAATATAATAAATATCCCAATACAAACAAATCTCAACAAAGAATAGTTAATGTTTTTGATAACAATTCAATTGCTAATACAGCTCCAACTATGGTTAAATATATTATTCCAAGTAATGATTTGCGTTTTGATCTTTATAAAAAATCTTATCAATTAATTGATGTTTATTCGGGTTATTATATCATTAAAAATTCAACTGGTGCAGAACTGAATATTATAAATACCTCTAATAATGTTATTAATTTTATAGTTAATGCTACAGACGTAGAACAAGACAATCTGCTTTTTAACTGGTATGTTTCTAAGGATAACATTAGTATTTATTCACAACAACAATATATAAATTATTCAACAACTCAAGAAACATCAAGTAATTTTGAATATCAATTTTTATATTTTGGGGTTTATATAGTAAATGTTAGTGTAGATGATAATAAACCTTACACATGTTCAACAGGGTATACTACAAAACAATGGCTTATAAATCGTATCTGTACTCCTAATTGGATTTTAAATGACACTTGGTCTCAATGTTATATAAACGATTTACAAAATGAAAGTTACTATGATTCAAATAATTGCGATGATGATTCTACAAAACCAGCCGATTTAACACAAAATTGTACTTATATTGCACCATCAATACCTTCAACTGGCCCTAGTGGGGGTTCTAATCGTCCTTCTCTTGTAACACCAACAGTAAAGGAAACAAGAACATTAGAACAACGAGAAATACAAGAACAACCATCTAGTGAAAAAGATACTGGAATAACAGGCGCAGCAACAGCAGAAACAGGCACTGGAAATTATATAATCGCTGGGCTTATCATACTAGTGCTATTAGCAATAGGCTTCTTTATTTGGAAGAAATATTATTAATTTTATTAATAAAGCTTAAGAATCTATTCTAATAAGGTAAACTTATATATAACAATTGTTTATAACTATAAATGAAGAAA
>JAGVZV010000035.1 GCA_018302265.1 Candidatus Woesearchaeota archaeon
TTTATTGTATACAAATTAACTTCTGTTCTTTTTCTTGTTGGCTTTTCCAGCTCGTAAGCAATCCTCTTCCATAATTTGCTCTTTTCCTTTGTTGATAAAATCTTCAGGTCATTAATCAATTTGCTTGAATTTGGATTTGTTGGACCTGTTCTTCTCATTTTTATGCGTGACCTGCCTTTCTCTTTTCTAAATATTCAACTCCATTCGGTGTAAGCCGATAGCATGGATTTTCTGTGGTTTTAGAAGGACATCCTGCAATGTATCTACATTCTTTACCACAAAAGTATTCTATCCTGACCAAATCTCTTCCAGCTGCAAGACCCAATAATAATTCATATAATGCTTGATATTCTCTAAGCATATTTGGATGTGCATTTTCCTTTTTCATCAATAAACTCATTTGTGCTTCTAATTCCCCCATAGTACATGGCTTTTCTGTTCCTAAAGAATTTAATAAATCCACAAGTATTCTCTTCTCTTTCCTTCCATTTGGTTTTATATTTACAACTTTTCCTATTTCTACTGTCATTTTTTCTCCTTCACTTCTTTATGCGGGAAGCAGGGTTCGAACCTGCGTAGGCACTAAGCCACTAGCTCCTTAAGCTAGCCCGTTTGACCACTCCGGCATCCCCGCTTGATATTTGCGGGAGTACCGAATTTATTAATTTAACTATATCTCCTTAAGCTTCTTTGAAAATTCATCAACTTTCTTGTCAATTACATTCAAAGCCTCTTCCAGTATCTCCTTGGGACTTAATTGACCCCACGATTCCAGTTCAAAAATAAAATCATTCTCGTTTGCTTTTATTGAGATAACATCAGCACCGCAAGCCTCAACGCAAGCCTCGCATAGATCACATTTTGTTACATCATTCACAACAATCTTTTTGTTTTTTAATTCAAACACCCCTCTTGGACATGCCTTTATGCTCTTGGCTGCTTTTTCTTCTTTTTTTATCTCTATCTCGGGATAGTTTCTGTAAAACACAAGCCCAGGGCTGAATTTTATATGCTCCTTCCCGTTTCCAAGCTTTGCACTTGCTTCCAATTCCAGCTGCTGGTCTTTTAGCAGTTTAACAATAGGCATATTATCAAATACAACTTTAATCTTTGGATCCTGGCTCTTAAGATCCTTGCTGTAAACAGTGCATGGACCCTTGCAGTTAAGAGTGAAATTCAACTGGCATTTAGCGCAACCCTCACCCTTGCAATTGCACTCGCTTCTCAGGTCATAAGATTTCAAATCTGTTTTTATTGGCACCAATCCAATTCTGTGTGCTATTATCTCATCATATAATGCAGAGCTGTTCTTGTAAAAATTAATCTCATCAATCGCCATTGTAGGAACTTCCACACTAATTACTCTTCTGAGCGTGTTAGCAAATACAGGGTCTGCTCCCTTCAAGACAAATACAACTTTATTTTCCTTTTTTTCTAATAGTTTTATTTCCATTTTTTTCCTTTTAGTTTCTTTTCTAAGGTTTTCTTCCTAAGAAAAGCTTATACTCTTCTACCTCTCTTGCCGTAGCATTTCTTGCAGCCATCATGTGGGACAGGTGTTACATCTTCAATAATGCCAACCCTCAATCCAGCCCTTGATATTGCACGTATTGCTGCATTTGCTCCGGGTCCTGTTGTTTCTGGCCCGTTCTGGCCACCAGTAGCCCTTATCTTAATATGAACTGCATCTATTCCTTTTTCTTTGGCTGCCTCTGCTGCTACTCTTGCTGCTGACATAGCAGCTGTTGGTGAACCTTCAAGTCTGTGTGCTTTCACCATCATTCCCCCAGATGCTTTGCTTATAGTTTCTGACCCTGTGATATCAGTAATGTGAATAATTGTATTGTTGTAACTGGAATAAATATGCGCAATTCCCCATCTCATCTTGCCCTTATCCATTTTCTACTACCTGTTCAACTCCTGGTGTTTCTTCTTTTGTTTCTATCTTAATAATAACTTTTTTCTCAGTAATTCTCTCTGGATGTTCTGGATTGCTAAAGGATGATCTTGGATTGTATGCAATTGTATCATTTTTATTCAATAAATACGAAGGAACAGTCATTTTTTTCCCTGAAACAAATATGTGCCCATGCAAAATTAATTGTCTTGATTGCTTCATGCTTCTTGCCAGCCCTGCTTTAAATACCTGAGTTTGCAGTCTCCTATCCATAATATTCTCTATTGTCAAGTTTAAAACATCTTCCACTCTTTCGGATTCAAGCAGATTCAACCTCTTTAATCTCTCCATCAATTGCTTTCCTTCTTTCTTGCTCTGCTCTGTTTCCCCCCTGATGGCCTTTTTTGCCTGCCCTGTAAAATTTTTTAATTTTGACTGGACTTTCCATAATTCTTTTTTATTTTTAAGGGCGTAGAAATCCTTTAATTTGGTTTCCTTCTCCATCCTTGCTCTCTGCCAGGGATGGTACGGAGTTGAATATTTTTTCTTTAATCTTCTTGGATGTCCCATTTTTATTTTTTAGTTTCCTTTTTTGATTCTTTCTTTTCTGGAAGTGAGCTCTTGTTCTCTGGCCTCTTACAGGCAGACCAGAAGCATGTCTCATTCCCTTGTAGGATTTTATTTTCTTCATAAATTTAATATCAAATTCCTTTCTCAGTTTTAAATCAGTGCTTATTAAATGCATATCATTGCCGGTTTCAGGATCTTTGCGCCTGTTATACAGCCAGTTTGGCAATTTACCCTGGGGATTTTTTATTACATTTTCCATTGTCTTTATCTCTTCTGTGGTGAATAGGCCTATTTTTTTGTTTTTATCAAGATTCAAATAATTGCATACAGCATTAGCCATTGCAAACTTAACCCCATTAACTCTTATCAGTGATTTTATCAGTTTTGTACCACCTTCTATATCAGTATCCATCAGTCTTACAATACCCTTAATCTTCTCTTCTACCATCTTGTTTTTTAAAAATAAGTATTTTTAAAGCTTTTTATTTGTATATTTGGAGTTTTTAAGGCTATTCTTAGAAAATTCAGACTTGGGTGAACAAATTGATCTTCTCCTCGCCCTCCAGCTCTTGTACGATTCTCTTTATAATCGCCTTCTCTGGATCAGGAAGTAGCTTGATTCTATCTCTTATATCCTGGAAGCTTTTGAATGGAGCTACCTCTCTTTCTTTGATTATCTCTTCCATGTGCTTCTTCCCCATTCCAGGGATTAATTCAAGCTGGTGTCTTCTCATGTTTATCGGCTGGGCATTGTTAAAGAAATCAACAAATCTCTGCTCGTTTTGGTCAACTAGTTCTTTGATTATATAATTCATCTCGGATTTGGCTGTTTCTGTAAGTCTTTCAGGCTTTATCTTTCCGAGAATATGATGTATCTTGTCTCTCTTGCCTTCTCCAATATAAACCTCTTCATGAGGCGTTAAGAACTGATCCTTTTTTGGAACTAACTCAAGAAGAACAAAGTACTTTTTACCTATAGCTTGTGCTATCGCACTCTTCTTGTGCATTGGTCTTGTATCGAATGGATATCCATTTGGCAGGAAATCCAGTATTATCGCTTGTTCTTCTTTCATTTTTGTTTAATTGACGCATTATCATGATTTTAGTATTTCTAGTATCTTTTGCAGATCCTCTTGTTTTAGTGTTATGTCCTGAGAGAGTATAGCTCTCAAGCTGTCTATGTCCATTGGCATAATATCAATGAGTTTTACTATGTATCTCTCCTTTAGTCTTGATAAACCCAATCCGTTGATTTTTTCCTTTAACTCTTGCGCCTTTTTCTCCTTTGTTAGAGGTATTGATTTTAAGTATGTCAGAGTTTTAATACCTTTTGGTATTGGCTCCTTGTTGTCTTCCAGCCTTGTTTTAACCTCTGATAGTGTCAGAGGCTTTTCTTCGAGTACTTTAATGCTTACCATTTTGTATCATTTTTAGATGTACTGGATGTACAACAAATGTTTTTAGCTTTCCTCCGTCTTTGAACAGTATTTCATAACAAGTTCCGCGGCTTTTTATTATTTTTCCGGTTTTTCCGTGAAATCTTCTGAAGTATAATCCTTTTTGGTATGCTGGTTCGGCCTTAAGGCAGACCATGTCTCCAGATTTAAATTTCTGGAAGTAATTTTTTAAACTTATCTTTCCTTTTTGCCTTATACTTTTTGCAAACTTCCTTCTTGTTTTTCTTCTTGAACCGCCGACCCTTTTTACCATAAAAATTCATTAAAAATTCTATTTATAAAGGTTGTGGAAAGGTTTTTAAAGAATTGATTTATCTAATTATTATGAAAAAAGGAGTGTTGTTTATTCTTGTATTTTTAATATTAATAAGTTTGAGTTTTGTAAATGCTCAGTCAGATTTAGTTTTATATCTAAAATTTGATGAAAATACTGGGACCGTAGTAGATGACAGTAGTGGAATGAATAATAATGGACAAATTGAAGGAGCAACATGGGTACCTGCTGGGAAAGTTGGTAGTGCATTACATTTTGATGGAGTAGATGATTATGTGACCGTCCCCCACTCTTCTAGTTTAAATTTTGGTAGTTTTTTTACATGGGGGATATGGATAAAACCTCCTACTACTATAACAAGCTCTAGAGTCATTATAAGAAAAGGAGAAGGAAAGGTTGTTCTTTTAGGTACAGGAGGAGCCCTTAAGTTTACAATTGATGGAGTTGATTGCTCTGTTGCAGCAGGCTTTTTAACAGCAGGAACATGGAATCACATAGCAGTAACTTATGATAATTCCAATAAGAAAATTTATGTTAATGGTGTGTTAAGAAACACATGTTCTCAAACATATAACTTACAAAATACACTTTCTGTAAATATTGGTACATTATACGTTCCAAACCCAGTAAATCCAGTAAATGTATTTGTAGGTAATATAGATGAAGTTAAGATGTATAATAGACCATTAACAGAAGCTGAAATACAAGAAATTTATGATGCATACACTTGTAGTGATGATGATAATGATTTATATAAAATTAATGGTGGTACTTGTGGTCTAGTTGATTGTGATGATACCAACCCAAATATTTATCCTGCAAATACAAATACATATTGTGACTGTGAAACAGCCACTAATCCTGATCAAGGGTCTACAGAAATCTGTGATAATATAGATAATGATTGCGATAGTGTTACTGATGGAATCACACAAGAATGCGGAACAGATATTGGGGAGTGCGCCAAGGGAACACAGACTTGCTCAGCTGGTTTATGGGGGGCCTGTGATGATTATTATATAGCACCTTCAACAGAAATCTGTGACGATATTCTAGATAATAATTGCGATGGAAATATTGATTGTTTGGATTCTGATTGTAGCTCTGCCTCAAATTGCATTAATTGTGATTTAATAACTGATGAAATGATTTGCAGAAGCAATAATCTTTGCTGGTGGTACTTTGATCCAGCGACCGGATCTCAATCATGTGAATCTTGTACTCCACTCCCAACCTGTTCTCTTTTTGGAACCATGGACGATTGTACTCATCCATTAGGATCACAATATTCTTGTGGTAAACTGTGTATTTGGGGTGGCACTACTTGTGGTGATCCATCATGTCCTTTAGGTGATTCAGACGGTGATGGAATTTGTGATGTTGTAGACAACTGTAAATACATTGCTAATCCTAATCAGGAAAATTGCGATTCTGGAGAGGATATTATTGGAGATGCCTGCGATGCTGCTTGTACAATGGGTGATGAAACTTCTTGCGAATCCGATACTTGTGAACAATGTATTGATACGGATATTCCAACAGACGGGATTTGTGATGAATTACCTGATAGTCCGACACAAAATTGTGCTGATATACCTGGAATAATCTGCGGTTCTGGGCAGGAATGTATTGGAAATTACCCTTTAATTACTACCAAAGATTCCAGCAAGTGTTGCGTAGGAGGTAATTGTGGTACAATTGAAATACTATTAAGCGGAGCACAAAGTATAACACGAGATGTTACAGATTGCGGAGATCCAAATGAAGAGGGCATAGGTACTAAAACTGTAGTAAAAACCGTAAATGGAGTGGATGAACTACCCTACCAAGTAGAGTGCACAATACTTCCAACAAAAACAGTTCCATTTTATTCTTTGATATCTCTAATAGTAACAATTTTAGTATTAGTAATATTCTACTTAAGAAAAAGACTTTGACATATAAAATCCTTCTTTGGAATATCCTAATTTACTGTAGTATCCTCTTGCTCCAACACCCGAGGTAACATAAATTTTTTTATATTTTTTCTTTGCAATATCTTCTGCCATTCTGATCAACTTCTTTCCAAAACCCCTGTGTTGGATATCACCTTTTTTCTCCAGTTCAGTGGATCTTCCATAAACATGCAGTTCACGGACTAGCGCCTTTTTATCGAGCCTCAACCTGCAGAATCCAATCAGCTTATCTTTAGACTCACAGGAAATAAAATATTCATTGCCGTTAGAGGCATCATATTCATGCACTTTAAAATCAATTTTATCTATTTTTGAGTCTCTAATCTCTCTGCATCTTATACATCTGCAGTTTTCTGAATTAAGATACTGCCTGAGATTTGTCATTTTTATCCCTGCAATAACTTCTTTGGAGCTTATATCACGCTGAACACGCATTATCCTGCAGTATTCTGGGACTAAAGATTTAATTTTTTTTATTAATTCTGTTGTTTTTTCCAGTTCTAACGGAACATACTTGTTATCTTTCCATAACTCATATAATTTGGTTCCTTTTATTACAGAGCACGGATATATTTTTAATCCGTCTGGCTTGAATTTTTGATCGCTAAACAGAATTTTAAACATTTCAAGATCTTTTTCGTATGAACTTTCAGGTAATCCAAGCATGATATGATAAATTATTTTTAGACCATTCTCTCTTAACAATCCTGTTGCATTTACAGCATCACTGACTTTATGACCCCTGTTAATCTTTTCAAGGACATCATCATATATACTCTGAACACCCAGCTCAACTCGAGTGCACCCCAATTTAAGCATTTCATCTATTTCTTTCTGAGTGCAGTAGTCTGGGCGTGTTTCAATGCATAATGCAACACATTTTACCCTTGATTTTTCATTTCTTGATTGTTCTTTGTTCAAGATGGAATTCTTTTTTAACTTCAGTAATTTTATTTTTATTCTTTCCATTCTCTCAGAATCATTCTTTGTTCCAGGCATTTCATAAAACTTCTTGAACTTTAGAAAATCAAATTCATTGTTCTTAAAAAATAATCTAGAAAAATCATTTAAAGCCTTGAAGCAGTACATTACAAATTCTTCCTGGTATTTTTTATTAAATGAAGGAAATGTACCTCCCATTACTATCAATTCAATTTTTTCTAGATTATGATTCAGTAATGTGTACTGCTCCATTACTATCAATTCAATTTTTTCTAGATTATGATTCAGTAATGTGTACTGCTCCAACCTGTTAAATACCTGCAAATAAGGATCAAATTTATTTCTTATAGCTCTCATTGTTGCAGGTTCCTTTCCAGTATAAGATTGAGGAACACTTCCAAAATAGGATTTAG
The DNA here is from genome assembly GCA_018302265.1 of Candidatus Woesearchaeota archaeon. Taxonomy (GTDB): domain Archaea; phylum Nanobdellota; class Nanobdellia; order SCGC-AAA011-G17; family JAFCDX01; genus JAGVZV01. The sequence continues at coordinate 7,509 of JAGVZV010000035.1, forward strand.
GACCACCCGGGCACATTACGCAAGGACCAACTCCATCTTTAACATGCGGGCATCTTGTTGGCTTTGTCATTACAGCTATTGGAGCAACTCCTGACAGTGTTCTAGTCGGTTTTGTTATAATCTCTTTTGGCTTTACACTTAAATAATTTAATAATTCAATATTAGATGGAAGTTTATTCAAAGAATACTTCTTTGCCAGATTTCTCTTTATCTCCTTCAGTGCTTTATCCACGTCTTCCATAATATCAAGTATTCAAAAACTTTAAATACTTTCTTTTATAAATTAAGGTATGAAAAAAAGGGTGAAATATTCTTCTATAAACATACGAGGCTATAAATTGGTTGTGTTGATTATTGTCTTCTTTCTTTTGGTGCTCTCAGTAATCCTGCTATTAAACCAAAAAACAGGCTTAACCAATAAAATTGCTGTAATACCTATAAGCGGGGAGATAGGATATTCGGACAGTTTTAGTGGGACATCAGTAGATCCAGAACAGATAGTCAGTTATATAGATGGTGCAAATAAGGATGATTCTATAAAAGCAATCATTCTTGATATCAATAGTCCGGGTGGAACTGTTGTCGCATCTGAGGAGATAGCAAATGCTGTCAAGAAATCCAAGAAGCCGGTTGTTGCGCTGATAAACGAGGTTGGAGCTAGCGGAGCGTACTGGATTGCAAGCTCGTCAGATAAAATAGTTGCGTCTAAAATGTCTATAACAGGGAGCATAGGTGTTACTAGTTCATACATTGAATTTTCTAAACTAATGGAGAAATACGGGATTACATACAATAGTCTAAAAGCAGGGGAGTACAAGGATACAGGAAGCCCGTATAAAGAGTTAACTGAAAAAGAAAGGAAAATACTAGAAAATACCTTAAATAAAATATATGATTATTTCATTGAGCAGGTTTCAATTAACAGAAATATCTCTGATTCAAAAGTAAGGGAATTAGCTACAGGAATGATTTACTTAGGAGATGAAGCAAAAGCTCTCGGGTTAATAGACGAGATTGGTGATAAGGATAAAGCGATTGAGATAGCAAAGAAGCTAGCAAACATCAAAGAAGCAAAATTAGTGACGTATCAAAGAGAATTAACACTCTTGGATGTAATGCAAAGATTTTCTGGAGAGGTATTCTATAATATCGGCCGTGGAATAGGCAGGGAATTATTTTCCGTATCTGAAGAAAAAGAATTAAAATTTAGCGCTTAAGCTGCCTTTTTTGTTTCTCTTATAGGTCGTCTTAATTTTTCTATTTCTAACTTAACTTCTTTTATTGAAGCTATTTTATTATCTTTATTAGAATCTTCAAATATTATAAAATAATCTTCTTTGAGATCTTTGCTGAATTTATACCAAGTTTCTGTATCTAAGTCATAATTTAGTTTTGATTTTTCTTTTAAATTCATCCTTAGACTAGCAGAACCAAGTATCGATTTCCATCCTCCATGATAATAAATATATTTTTCCCCCTTTTCATCACTATATATCTCATAAAGTTTATTATCGGAAGTTTTTATTAGCCAGGTTTTTTTGAATCCAGGTGGCAAATCATTCATACTCATATTTTTGTTAAGAATTTAATGCTTTAATAGTTTTTGATATAAAACGAAAGGTTTATATATTAATACTATATTAATAAAGTATTAATATGGAGTTAATATGGTAAAGGCAATAATCGATATATCAGACGAAGTAAATCACGTCATAAACATAATAAAAGCCAAATATAAACTAAATGACAAATCCGAGGCAATTTCTAAAATGGCAGAGCTTGTAAGAGAAGAGGTTCTTGAAATAAAATTAAAACCAGAGGTCAAAGAAGAGATAGAAATAGATGTTAGGGATTATATACAATAATCAAACAAGTTTGCTTTCAATTAATCTAGACAAGGGCATATTTTTTTCTTTAGATTCTTTTTTTAATTTTAATATCAAATTTTTATCCAGGGTTATATCTATCCTTTTTCTTCCTATCAAAAGTTCTCTATTATTGTCGTAATATTCTAATAATTCTAAGGCTTTTCTTCCCTGCTTAAGTAATTTATTTAATTGCATTTTTAAGTTTCCTCTCTATTTTACTAATATTAGTTATGTTCTCTTTTGGTATTTTAATAGCGATTTTAACCAATTTTTCTTCATCATATCTTTTATTGTTTTGATTTGCAAATTCTATCGCTATTAATACAGCAGATCTCTTGTTACCATCTGTGAACGGGTGGTCAACAAGAATTGCCCTCCATAAGTAAGCCAGCTTTTTGTATTCTCCAACCCTTGTGTTTTTTTGCATGGATATTGCAAATTCCAGGCTTCCATCTCTTGTTAAGTTTCCTCCAACCTCTTTGTTAATACTTATCATATCTTCCTTTACAATTTTCATACACATAAATAATGTCAACTTATATATAAACCTTTTGATTAGTAAAATTTATAAACTATATACTGCACTATATAAATGCAGGCTAGGTTGGGGAGTTAGCCCTTCCCTGTAGCTGTGAACGGGCTTTACACAGAACCGAAGCTTTTGAGGCGGTATAGATACAAGTACTAGTCTTGGTCTGTACGTTGAGGTCTTGTCCCGATTGGCCAATGTTTTTGAGAACCGTGTGAGGTTGGGAACAAAGCAGCACTAATCATGATCACTGACGCTTTTGGGGTCGCAGGGCTGAGGAAGGATTGAGGTTAACTATTGCTTATATCCAATATCCACTCTTGGGCACGCCTGCAACTTTTTTTAAAATGAAAAAACTAACAAGATCAAAAAATAAGGTGATAGCAGGTGTTTGTTCTGGATTTGCAGAGTATCTTGATGTTGATCCAACACTAGTAAGAGTAATTTTTTCTATATTTACTGTTTTTAGTATGGGAATGGGAATTCTAATCTATCTTACAGCTTGGATGTTAATGCCAAAGAAATAGATTTATAAATAAATAATTCTATATTAATACATGGTGATGGATTTACTTGAGAGTTTAAGCCCTCTAGAGAGAAAAGTCTTAAAAGTTTTAAAAGAGAACAAGAAACTAGCTGAGATACAGGCTGCTTCCAAGCTAAGCGAGATAGAAGTTCTAAGGGCATTGCAATTTCTTGAGAATAAGGGCATAATAAAAACAAAAAAACAGGAAAAAGAAATTATATTGCTTGATGAGAATGGTTTAGACTATGCCAGAAATAAACTTCCAGAGAGAAGATTTTTAGAGGCACTAAAAGACAGGGAATTAACGCTTGATGAAATAAAAGAAAAAGCAAAAATAAATGATGATGAATTGAAGATATCATTAGGAGTATTAAAAAGTAAAGCTGCTATAAACCTGGGAAGTAAGATTTCTTTAACAAACCCAGGAAAAAATTTATTGGACAAGGAATTATACGAAGAACATTTTCTGCATAAATTACTGAACGGAGGGTTGACATCCAGCGGATTGTCAGACAACGAGAGATACGCATTAAATGAGTTAAAGAAGAGGAAAAAGATAATAAAAATTGAAAATATAAGGGAGATAGAAGTTGATTTGCTTGATTCTGGAGAAAAACTCGCTTCTAAAAATCTTGATAATAACTTAATCGAGTCTTTGGACACTGAAATGCTTAAAAAAGGATCATGGAAAGGGAAAAAATTCAGAAGATACGATATAGATTCAGCACTTCCAAGAATTTATGGTGGAAGAAGGCATTTTGTGAATGAATCTAAAAATTATATAAAAAGGATATGGCTTGATATGGGGTTTAAAGAGATGACAGGCTCGTTAGTGCAGCCATGTTTCTGGAATTTTGATGCGTTGTTCGTTCCTCAGGATCATCCAGTAAGAGAAATGCAGGATACTTTTTTCGTTGAAGGAAAGATAGACTTGAAAGAAAAAGAAATAATATCAAGAGTAAAAGCAACACATGAAAATGGCTGGACAACAAAAAGTAAAGGTTGGGGTTATCAATGGAATTTAAGTGAAGCACAAAAATTAGTTTTAAGAACCCATACGACTGGTTTGTCTGCAAGAATGCTGGCTTCTCTGAAGAAATTTGATTTGCCTGCTAAATTCTTTGCAGTTGGTAATGCATTCAGAAATGAAACTGTTGATTGGAAACACTCCTTTGAGTTTTTGCAAAGCGAGGGAATTGTTATTGATGAAAATATAAATTTAAGAAACTTAATTGGCTATTTAAAAGAATTTTTTGTTAAAATGGGATTTGAGAAAATAAGAGTAAAGCCTTCGTTTTTCGCTTTTACAGAACCATCTTTAGAGGTTGAAATCTGGCATCCTGAAAAAAAAGAATGGGTGGAGGTTGCAGGTGCAGGCATATTCAGACCAGAACTAACAAAGCCTTTGCTTGGATTTGAGTGCCCTGTTGCAGCTTGGGGGATAGGCATAGACAGGAGTCTTATGGATCAGTGCGCAATAAAGGATATTAGAGAATTACACAAGAATGATCTGAAACAATTAAAGGAGATGAAGATGTTCATAAAATAAAATGCCAACAATAACAATAAACAAAAAGATATTTGAGAACCTGGTTGGCAAGAAACTAGAAAATGAAAAACTAAAAGACAGACTTAGTCTTATGGGTGTTTCTGTTGATGATTTGAACAGC
>JAGVZV010000029.1 GCA_018302265.1 Candidatus Woesearchaeota archaeon
CCTCTCTTTTACAAAATTTCATAATTAAATTAAAGAATCTATTATTTTTAAGCTTTTGGTATTATTAAAAATACCCTCTTTTTTACCAAGATTCATATAAACCTAAAGAATTTATTATTTTTAAGCTTTTGTATTATTAAAAATACCCTCTTTTTTCCAAATCTCATTTATTTCACAACCTCTTTCCCTGTTCTGATTTTTAGAACAAATGTTCTAATTTTTAGAACAAATTTCCCTGCCATATCAATTATTACTTCCTTTGCATTTTCTCTTGAAGCAGATTCTATCTCGCCATAAACAAACTGATTCCTCGCTTTTCTAATATTATCAAAATAATCAACCAGTTCTATATCAAATCCTGTTTTTCTTAAAAACTCAAAAACATTTTTATGATGCTCCTTTCCAATAGGTCTATATCCAAGATGAAACATAAAACTTCTGCTTGCTCTTAAAACCGCATTATAAGCTATAGAAACAGCCCAATTATAGTCTTCAGAACTAAAATTATGCTCTGCTGATTTTATATCTTTTTCTGCAAGATCAGCATTGAACTCTTCTTTTTCAACTTCCTCTATTCTCTTGCTGTCTAATAATTCTTTGAAATTCACTTTCATCCCCTTTTATCATTATTTTGTTTTTTTTCATAATGTCTTTAATAAATGCTTTATTCTTATACCTTTTCAACTCATCTAGTGTCCAGACAATTGGGTTGATTTCCCTTATAATTAATTTTTCAATGGGTTTTAATAATTTAAATATTTCCCGCTGTTTAGTATTTCCTATAACAAGCAGATCGATATCACTATCTAAAGTATAATTTCCTTTTGCAAAGCTTCCAAATATCAAGATAAATTTAATATCTTGTTTTTTTAATGCTTTTTTTATTGGATAACTAATAAAATCTGTTTTTAAGAATATCCTTTTTAGGTCTTCAAGAAAGGGGTTTGATTCATTTAAAGAAAGTTTGTTCTTTTGCTTATTAATCAACCCTAAGTTAAGAAGATTATCAAGCTCCCTTTTAATAACGCTTGGGGATAACGCAAGGTCCTTGGCTATTTCTCTAAGGTAAGTTTCCTTTTTATGAAAAAATAAGTATTCTAATATTCTTATCCTTGCTTTTGAAGTAAATAATTTTTCTAACATTTTCCCTCTTTTTTTCCAAATCTCATATTATCTTAATGAATTTTCTCCTTTTTAAACCTTTTTTATTTGTTGAGCAGCCATTTCCATAATGGAATAAAATATATTTCATTTTCTCTTTTTTCTATATTCTTTGTCAAAATAATTAGTTCTCCTGCTTTTGATTTAAATTCCTTCTTAAAATCTAATAATGCCTTTATCTCTCTTTCCTTAATTTCATCTGTATAAGAGACATTTATTGCGCTTAATGAATTATCCTTATTTTTTATTATAAAATCCACTTCACTTGATTTTTTCCAATAATATATTGAACTCCTTTTTCTTTTCAGCTCAATAAAAACAAGATTTTCTATTAATTTTCCTTCATCCTTGGAAAATTTAAAGCTGACTGCATTTCTTAATCCATTATCTATGCAGTATATCTTTGAAGCATGCGTTTTTTGCTCCTTAAACGAATAAGAAAAATGATCTAATGTAAAAAATAAGAAAGCTTCTTTAAAATGAGAAAGGTAATCTTTTGTTGTATCATAAGATATTTTTAATGAGTTTCTTATATTTCTTAAAGATATCAAACCGGCTATATTTGTTATAAAAAATAGTGCAATATCCTTTGTTTTCTGGCTGTTTAAATTATACCTGTCAACTATATCTTTATACAAAATATCATCGAAATACTGCTCAAGAAGCTTTATTTTATACTCTTTTTGCTTGAATACAACCTCTGGAAACCCTCCAAGCGTAAGATATTCCTGCAAATAGTTTAAAATAATAAATTTTGTTTTTTCAAGCATTATTCCCTTTTTTAGATTATCTTTATTTACTATTATATTATTAAATAATAAAAATTCTTCAAAACTTAATGGAAATACTTCGAATGTTAAATTTCTTCCAGTTAATAATGTAGAATATTCTTTTTTTAAGAGATAAGAGCATGAACCAGAGATTATAAATTTTTCTTCACTTTTTAAATCATATTTTTTTCTAATCCATGATTCCCAGCCTTCTTTTTTGTGTATTTCATCAATAAAAATATATGATTTTTTATCAGGATTTATACTTTCTTTATAGCTTGAATAGATTAATCCATTCTTTAACAGATTATCAATCATCTGGTACATTAAAGTGCTTTTGCCGGATCTTCTTACGCCTGTTATTATTGTTATCTCTTTTATATTAATAGAATTAACTAAATGTGCATAAGCAGGTCTGTTTCTCCCCCTTAATTCTTCAATAGGTTGTGGATTTTCCCACCAGGGATTCCATTCACTTAGTTTTTCTATTATCATGTTACAATGAAGTGTAACATGTCATATATAAATGTTACGTTTTAATGTAACAACTTTAAAATGATTAATTCAAGAACAGTTTAAATTAATAAATATCCAGTTATAATGCCAAATAGTTTGTAAATGTTTGAATTATAGTGCAAATTATTAAAAAATGAATTATAACTACAGACTTTTTAGTTATCAAGATAATGAATTTTTAATTGAAGGGAAAAAAATAATATTTAAGCCTACTTGGAAATGGTTGCTGGAGAAATAAGATTCTGAAAATAATAAAAGTTTAAACTTAACTATAGCCCACCGATGTCTTCTGCTATTTCCTGCAGTTTTTCTTTAAGCTCTACAACGGTCTTATCATCTATTTTTTTAGTGTTGTCTTCAAGCTCTTCAACAACAGTATCTGTCTTCTATATAAACAATATTATTAACATTCTTTATACTGCCATTAGAAACATATTTCTATTGACAATAGAAACATTTATATATTAGTTTATTATACCAATCTTATGATAGCCAAAGAAACATTAAAAGAAATAATAATTTTACAGAGAGACTCTTTGGAAAAATTAGATACAGGTATTCTGAGGGAGAAGGAAAAAGAAGTTAAAATATTGGATTCTTTTGCCCTTTTAATTACAGGAATAAGAAGATGCGGAAAAAGCACCTTTCTTCACCAAATCTTAAAAAAACAAAAGAAATGGTACTATCTTAATCTTGAGGATCCCAGGCTGGAAGGATTTGAGCTTTCTGATTTTAATAAAACAGAATCAATAATGAAAGAGGTGTATGGGGAAGAAGGAATATATTTTTTTGATGAAATTCAAAACATCGAAAAATGGGAAAAGTTTGTAAGATACCTAATTGATAAAAAAGAAAAAATCATTATCACGGGCTCTAATGCCTCCCTTCTAAGCCGGGAATTAGGCACAAAATTAACAGGCAGGCATTTGCAATTGGAATTATTCCCCTTCTCATATTCAGAGTTTTTGAAGATAAAAAAAGAAAATCCCTCAATCAAATCTTTTGAAGAATATTTGGATAAGGGAGGTTTCCCCGAATATTTAAAAAAAGAAGACCCCTCCATTAATAATGAACTGCTTTCTGATGTAGTTATGAAAGATGTTGCAGTGAGATTTGGAATTAAAAATACAAGCATGCTCAATAAAATTGCAGTTTATCTTATAAGCAATGTTGGAAAGGAATTTTCATATAATTCTATAAAAAAGATGTTTGAAATTAAATCTGTTCAAAGCGTTATTGATTATGTCTCTTATTTTGAAAATGCTTATTTAATATTCACCGTCCCAAGATTCAGCTATTCTTACAGGCAACAACAAGTAAACCCAAAAAAAGTGTATTCCATTGACAACGGATTTTCTCATGTTAATTCCACTTCTTTTTCAAAAGATAAGGGGAAAATGCTGGAAAATGCAGTATTCCTGGGTTTGAGGAGAAAATTTAAAGATATATTCTATTTTCAAGAAAAGAATGAATGCGATTTTGTCATAAAGCAAAAAAATAAGATAATAATGGCTGTGCAATCATGCTTTGATTTTAATGAAGAAAATAAAAACAGGGAAATCAAGGGGCTTTTGGAAGCCTTGAATGAATTTAATCTGAAAGAGGGGGTTATTTTGACATTTAATCAAGATGATGAATTTTTAATTGAAGGGAAAAAAATAATAGTTAAACCTGCTTGGAAGTGGTTGCTAGAAAAATAAAATTCTAAAAGTAATAAAAGTTTGAAGTTAACTATAGCTCGCCAATGTCTTCTGCTATTTCCTGCAGCTTCTCTTTAAGCTCTACAACAGTTTCATCAGCTATCTTCTTTGTATTGTCTTCAATCTCTTCAAGATTCCAGACTTCTATCCAGTTAATCAAGTCGCGGATCTTATTTTCAACTATTTTTACCTGCTTTGGGTCTGCCATTATAATAATAATAATACTCATTTTATATTTAAATCTTACTGTTGGCTGATCTATCATTCAATAATTAATACAAAGATTTAAAAGATTCTTTAACCAATAAAAACCAATGAAATATAACCTAAAAATAGTGGCTTTGATGGTTGCTTTGTTCTTTATCGCCCAGCTTATTGGATTGTATGTTGTTAATCAATACACAGCAAAAGAGCTGCCATACAAAATAGAAAGGCCACAATTTGAAGAATCAACGTCTTACATACCAATTACTTTTATGATTATAATTGCAACAGGCATTGCTTTGTTCATGATTAGATTCAAAACACAAAGACTGTGGAAGATATGGTTTTTTCTTGGAATAACCTTTGCTTTATTAATATCATTTGCCGCATTTATCCCGGATATGCTTGCTTTGTTATTGGCTGTTTTGATAGCTGCTATAAAAGTTTTCAGGCCAAATTATATTATTCACAATCTTGGGGAGATATTCATGTATGGCGGTCTTGCTGCAATATTTGTTCCTGTTCTTTCACTTAAATCCATATTTATCTTATTGGTCATAATTTCTGTTTATGATATGATAGCTGTATGGAAAACAAAGCACATGATAAAACTGGCAAAGTTCCAGTCTGACATCAAGGTTTTTGCAGGCTTATTAATACCTTATACTGATAAAAAAACAGCAATACTTGGGGGTGGGGATATAGGATTTCCCTTGTTGTTTGCTGGCACTGTCCTGAAAACGTATTCTATTGTAAGTGCCCTAATAGTTGTTGTTTTTGCCAGCATAGCACTATTCATACTATTATACTATGCCAAGAAAAACAAGTTTTATCCGGCAATGCCCTTCTTGAGCATAGGATGTCTTATCGGATATTTGGTTAGTTTATTATTATAAGAAAGGTTTAAATTTGTTACACTCTAAGAAATATCAATGAAATCCTATAATAAACTGACTTGGGCTTTGGTTAACGGATTTGCTGGAAAGAAAGATGAACCCGGATTACTTCGCTTGATTTATAATACAAAAACAAAAGAGTTTTTTGCCGTGCCTTCCGATTATGAACATGTAGGTTTTATTAGAAGATTATTGGGGGTGACAGAAGACGAAATAAAAAATAGAGAAGTTGACAATTCTTATTTAATCCCTGTAACCTTAGATATAGATTTAGTTAATGGCTTAGTAAGGGGTTTTTTTATTGGTGTTAGTGGTTTGGCTAATTTGTTCAAGGCAGTGAGATACCGAGAAAATGATCTAAAAGAAGCTGAACTTGCTACTATAAACTTTATTAAGGATGGAGAAATTATTCTAGATAAGAATTTTACTATTAAGGTAACAAAGAAATATGTATATAGATAGAAAGATATATAAACTGTGATATATATTTTAAAACATATGAAAAACCTTAGAGAAATAATTGATCAATTACCTGGCGGGACGATTAGATTTAATGATATCTATGAACTATTAATAGTTGCCCAGCAGAATTTTGAAGACCCTTTTCATCCTATTGAAGAGGTTATGGCTCTTGCAAGAGACAGATCTGATCCTAAACGTTTACCCGCATATTTACATAACTTAAGATGTTCTATTATTCTTAACCCAAAGATTAAGAAATTACTTTCACTTTATGATTAAAATGGTAAAATCTTATCCTAAATTAACACAAGCTTTAGTAGCATCGCCCGTATACATAAATAGGAAAAAACCAGGCAGAATTAGTTTTATAGTTTATACCCCTCTTGGGGATATTTATCCTGTCCCAGTGAATGAAGAGCATATAGATTTTTTTAAAAGAATATTATTACCAAACATACCAAAAGAAAATTTTGGTATTTATGTGCCAGCCGATATAGATTTGGAGTTGACAGGTTCAGGATTATATATTGTTAAAAATACGAGAATTGGTGTTAGTGGATTAGAGATAAGGCTTGGGATAAAACATAAAAAAGCAGATTTAGAATTGGCTGCTATAATATTAAAAGCTTTTGTTGAAAATGGTGAAATAAAAGTGCAGGGTGAATTAAAACAAGAAATGGTGTATAGACACACATGTGATTGATTAGAAAGCTTTTTATTTGTTATATGTACGTATTATTATGGACATATCTGATTTAGTAAAACCAACCCAAAAGGAAGAGCAAAAGTCTAAAGAGATTGTTAGCAAATTTCTTGATCGGCTTAATAATAAATTAATCGCAGCAGAGGCAATTGTTGGCGGTTCTTTTGCAAAAGATACCTGGCTGAAAGGGGATCATGATATTGATATATATACAATATTCAGCAGGAGATATGATCCAGCTAAAATATCCGAGATACTTGAAAAATTACTGAGAAAAGAATTTTTGTTCATAAAAAAGATCAATGGCTCAAGAGATTATTTTCAGATCAAATTCAGAGGTTACTTATTTGAGGTCATTCCGGTCTTGAAAATAGACAACCCTAACGAGGCAGAGAATATCATGGACATATCTCAAATGCATGTCTCATGGGTGAAAGAAAATATCAACGGGTTAAACAGTGATGTAAGAAAATTAAAATTATTCATGAAGGCAAACAACTGCTACGGCGCTGAGTCATACATCAGGGGATTTTCTGGATATGTATCAGAAATCTTAGTTATATATTACGGTTCTTTTGGTAATGTACTGAAAAATGCCATCCTTTGGAGGGAATTCGAGATTGTTGATACAAAAAATAGAAAAATATTAATTAAAAATATGGACAAATCAAAGATAAGCCCATTGATAGTAATAGATCCTGTGCAGAAAGAGAGAAACGCTGCAGCTGCGCTGTCAAAAGAAAAATTTGATTTATTCATAAAGAAAGCTAGAGAATACATAAAAAAACCATCCATCAAGTTTTTTAGCCGTACATTTGTTGTGCCTGAAGATGCAACAGTGCTGAAAGTAAAACCTCTTGTTGGGAGAACAGATGTAATAGGAGCTAAATTACTGAAGGCATACGAATACATCAGAGACAAACTGGATGAGGAGTTTGGCATATCTGACAGTTCATGGAACTGGGATGGAAAAGCAGTATTCTGGTATACCACAAAAACAAAAGAGCTGGCGGAATACACAAAACACTATGGCCCTCCAGTAGAGGATGAAACCAATCTCGAAAAGTTTAAGGAAAAATGGGAAGGCTATAAATTATTCATGGAAAATGACAAAGTCTACATTAACATCAAGAGAAAACACACAAAATTAAAGCCATACTTGAATTATTTAGTAAAGAATGATGATTTGAAAGATAAAATTAAATCAATAAAAATCGTCAGAATAAAATAGAAAAGCTTATACATTAATTATATTTTAATTATATTTTAATTATATTTTAATTATAGGTGATATACAATGAGTACAAAAACACAAATTGGCAATATATTTCATAACGCAGAGAAAAAGAACCAATATGACAAATTTATTCATGCAATCCAGCAACCAAAAATGAAAGAGTTGTGGGATAATAAAGAGGGTGAGGCTTGGAATAATTATTTAAAACAAAAATTAACAACAGAAAGCTTTATAAAGTAAGAAAATTCTTACTTTCTATGATAATCAAAACAATAAAGGTTTCTGATAAGGGCCAGATAGCAATACCACAAATTATTAGGGAACAAGCTGGAATAAACAAAGGGGATAGCATTATATTAATTCAGGAGGATAGTAAAATTATGATAGAAAAAACCAATAAATTCGCTAATTTAATAAAAGAAGATTTTAAGGATATACAAAAGTTCAGTGAGAATTCTCTAAAAGAGGTTTGGGATAATAAAGAGGATGATATCTGGAATAACTATCTAAAAAAATGAATATCAAGCAAAAAGAGATTGTATTACTGCCGTATCCATTTAGTAATCTTGAAGAAACAAAAGTAAGACCGGCAGTTGTTATATCTAATAATTTTTTTAATGACAATTCAAATGATTTTGTTGCAATTCCAATAACAAGTATAGCAAAAGAAGACCCATATTCTGTAATGTTGGGCCAGAATGATTTAGATTTTGGTAAATTACTGAAAGAAAGCAGAATTAGAGTTGATAAAATTTTTACAGTTGAGAAAAATCTGATTATTATGAAAATTGGCGCAATAAATAACAAGACATTTGAGAATATTAAATCAAAAATTAAGGAAATACTTTCATTATAAAATAAACAGAAAGATTTATAAACAATTAAAATACACAATAATTAACTGATTCTAAAATGAAAGAGAATAATGATGTGTTGAAAACAGGAACTACAACTGTTGGCATTGTATGCAGTGACGGTTTGATACTAGCTGCAGATAAGAGAGTAACAGTTGGGATGGGATATGTGATTAATCACGATATTGAAAAAGTGATTATTCTAAGCGATAACATAGCTGTAACTATGGCAGGCAATGTATCTGATGTTCAATTATTGCTGAAATTACTGAAAGCAGAAATACAGATCAAGAAAATGAGGCGTGAAAAAGAAGGCTCTGTAAAAGAAGCTGCTAATCTATTGGCAAGAATGGTATATAATAACATAAGAAAGATGTCGATGCTGCAGGGTGTATCGCACTTTATTCTTGGCGGAAGAGATGAAAATGGTTTTCACTTATATGATATATACCCGGATGGCTCTATAAATGAGGTAAAAACTTATGTTTCTTCTGGTTCGGGTTCTCTAGCAGGGGCTTACTCTGTTTTTGATACTCTTTACAGAGAAGGAATCACAATTGCTGAGGGCATCAAACTGGCTGGCAAGGCAATTAATGCAGCATTGCAGCGAGACGTGTTTTCCGGTGATGGGATTGATATAGTTACAATAACCGACAAAGGCATCAAGAAGGTATTGACTAAACTATTAAACACAAGACTGGAAATTTAATTATGTTTTTCTTAAAATAAAAAAAATGACAAATATACTGGATGAAATAACTAAGTTGCTCCCTGATAAAGAGAAGGCTGGCATCAGCGACTCTTATTTTGAAGGAGCAAATATAGTTCTTTATACAAAAAATAAGGAATTTTTTCTTGATAATAATGGACTGATAAGGGAGATTGTAGATAAAATCAAGAAAAGGGTTGAATTAAGGTGCGATCCTTCTATAGTGGAAAGCGAGGAAAAATCCAAAACTGTGATAGACAAATTACTGCCCAAGGAAGCAGGTATTGGCAATATAATATTTGATCCTCAGAGATCTGTGGTTATAATAGAAGTAAAAAAACCCGGGCTAGCAATAGGCAAATCAGGGGACATATTAAAAGAAATAAGGAAACAAACACTCTGGGTTCCAATAATAAACAGGACTCCAGCGCTGAAATCAACAATTATAGAAAATATCAGGACGGTATTATACGAGAATAATGATTACAGGAAGAAGTTTCTTAACAAAACAGGAAAGAGGGTTTATGAGGGATATACGCGGGACAGAAAACACGAGTGGGTTCGTGTAAGTTTTCTTGGCGGAGCAAGAGAAGTAGGAAGATCCTGCTTATTATTACAAACGCAGGAATCAAGAATATTAATGGATTGCGGAATCAATGTTGCTGCTCCAGAAGAGGAAGCATATCCGTATCTTGATGCTCCAGAATTTAAGCTGGAAGACATAGACGCTATTATAGCAACTCATGCACACATAGATCATATAGCTATGATTCCATTATTGTATAAGTATGGATTTACAGGACCTACTTACGCAACAGAACCAGTTCGTGATATCATGGCTCTATTGTGCCTTGATTATATTGAGATTGCGCAAAAAGAGGGAAGGAAGGTTCCGTATTCCAGCACTGACATAAAAAATATGGTCAAGCATACTATATGCCTGGATTATGAGGAGGTTACTGATATAACCCCGGATGTCAGGTTAACTTTGTACAATTCAGGGCACGCCCTTGGAGCATCAATGGCACACCTGCATATTGGAGAGGGATTGCATAATTTGTTGTATACTGGTGATTTTAATTTTGAACTTACTAATCTGCTTGCTCCAGCTGCAACAAAATTCCCAAGGCTCGAAACCTGCATAATGGAAAGCACTTATGGTGGATCAGACGACAAGATCACAACAAGAGACGAATCAGAGCAGCAGTTCATCAAAGTTGTCAAGGAAACCGTTGCAAAGAACGGAAAGATACTGATGCCTATTCTTGGTGTTGGAAGATCGCAGGAAATAATGCTGATAATTGAAAGATTGATCAGGGAGGGGAAATTAGACAAAATACCCATCTACATGCAGGGAATGTGCTGGGATGTTACTGCAATACACACAGCATATCCGGATTTTTTCAATATGAAAATAAAGAAGCAGATATTCCATCAGGATGTTAATCCATTCTTGTCTGAAATCTTCAAAAGAGTTGGATCGCAAAAAGAAATGGAGCAGGTGATGACAGAATCAGGACCATGCATAATAATGGCAACATCCGGTATGATGCAGGGCGGTCCATCTGTCGAGTATTTCAAGAAATTGGCTGATAATAAAAATAATGCCCTTATCTTTACTTGTTACCAGGGTGAGGGATCCTTGGGAAGACGATTAGAACAGGGAGATAAGCAGATTAATCTTGGAAATATGGACAAGCCCGAGATTATCGAAGTGAAAATGTCTGTAAATTCAATAAAGGGATTTTCAGGGCACTCAAATAGGGAGCAATTAATGAATTTTGTTTATAGATTGGATCCAAGACCGAAAAAAATAATTGTTGTCCATGGTGAGAGCTCAAAATGTCTTGACTTGGCAAGCTCTATACACAAGCAGAACAGAATCGAAACAAATGCTCCAAAGAATCTGGAAGTAATCAGGTTAAGGTAATCTTTATAAATTATAAAATTTATTTCTTTTACATGCCGAGGTGGCACAACCTGGTAATGCGCTGACATAACAAAATTATGGTGCAAGATTGCTATCAAGCATTTACTGATTGATGCGTTATGCTGAATATGAAGTAAATTACCACGCAAACATCCAGTGTCCTTACGGACTTGGGGGTTCAAAAGAGCTTTTCTTAAAAGAAAAGTTCGCAAAAGAAAGTTCTGAAATTCCCCCCCTCGGCGTTATAATTCAAATTCAAAGCCTCAGGGTACCTTAGGGGTATCTAAGTTTTAAAAAGAAGTCTTATGGAAAATGATAAATCTGCCCTCAAAAGTAAAATTCAAGTTTGGATGGGAGCATAGATAGATTTATATACTACTTAATAAAAGTAACATATATGGCAAATAAATCAATTATACTAATAAGCATAATTTTTGTAATGGTTTCTTCTCTAGCATATGCAGATTCAGTTACGTCTGAACTTGGAGCAATAACATCTGCATCAGCATGCAATTCAGGATGGAAATGTCAACTTCCTTATTTTATGGCTTATAGATCGTCAACATGCAGCTGGAGCGACAGGGAATATTGCTTGTTCGGATGTTCAGTAGGCAAATGCATAATAAAACCAATAAAGATAGTGGGTGATAGCGATTGTGTTCTAAAAACAAACCAGGCACTTACACTTTTGAAAAAAGAAGCAAGAGTACATTATAATGTTGTAACTAAATCTGTAGGGGTTATAAAATGTGTAGACAAGGGTTTTGGAATATATGTGGGAATAAATCCCCCAAAATATGTGGTTGGAAAAGCTACAATAAATGCAGGCACAATCTGGTATGCAAGCACGATAGTCCATGATGCATGCCACTCAAAACAATATCATGATTATCGGGTAGACCATCCATATGCTACAGTGCCTTTGAAGATATATACTGGAAAAAATGCAGAAGCTTTATGCCTTAATGCACAGTATGATGCTTTGGTTAAAATTGGTGCGAATCAAATAATTTTAGATCACATAAAAAACATCATAAACTCTGAATACTGGGAAATTCCTAAAAAAGACAGATGGTGGTAAGCAAATTATTGCTTTATTTACTATTTAATGCTCTCAGAAGGTTTTTAAATATAAAAATTAACAATTAAACCTATGAAAAAGAAGGGGTTAGTGATTCTAATATTTATAATTCTATTATTAATTTTAGTGATGTTAATAGTTGGATTTTTTACAGGAACTGCTGAAAGAAAAATAGTTGAAAATAATTCTAATGATAATGTTACATCTGTTGTTGAAAATGAGGAGAATATAACTACCCCAATAAAAGTTGAGCAAAAAGTAGAAATAAATAAAGATATTGAAAAAATAGTTGAAGAATATAAGAAAAATCCAGATTTAAATTTAACTAAATCTATTGAAAGTTTGCCTAATATCAAAACTTCTAGCGGAGGGTATAAAATAGGGAGTAAATGGATTGAACAAACAGTTATAAGATTATTTGATGAACAAGAATTAGTAAGGGTTGATATTACTGGAGGTAATATAGATAATATTTTATCTAGTTTAGGAAATGATTTTCAAGCCGAAGAAATAGCTAGAGATATCGGTGCTTTTAAAGGAAATATTACCAAAGATGGATTCATTAAATTATTAAACGATCCTAATGTTGATGTAATAGAAATACCAAAAATAGTAAGTGCTCTACTTGATTATAGTATTTTATAGTATTCCATTAATAAATATAGATAAAATATCTGATGATTTTAAAGGTGATGGACAAACTATTTGTTTAATAGATTCAGGAGTTGATAAAACCCATATGGCTTTATCTGGTAAAGTTATAGGAGAACATTGTTTTTGTAGTGAAAGAGATGGTTTATCTCCTCACTGTTGTCCAAATAATTCTACAGAACAAAATGGTGATGAAAGCGCATTAGATAATAATGGTCATGGAACACATGTTGCGGGAATCATTGTTTCTGATGATATAAGTTATAGGGGAGTTGCTCCTAATTCAAAGATAGTTGCTGTTAAAATTTTAAATTCTACAGGAAAAATATATCCATATGATATCTCATCTGCAATAAATTGGTGTGTTTCAAATAAAAATAAATATCATATTACAATAATTAGTTTGAGTCTTGGTGAAGGAGCTTATACCAGTCAAAGCAATTGCGATCAGCAATCAGAAAGTTTAGCAGCATCCAAGGAAATTGCAGATACATCCGCTCCAGAATCTAACAGAGCAACTGTCTCGAATCTTTCCTTTCCCTCCAGCAAAATAGGAATTGAAGGTGTCTTGACTGTTGATCCATCAGGTCTTTTAACACTTTTATATTTAAAAGAGACAGTCATTTTAGAAAATCATTGTTTCTTTATCAGGAACTCTTGTTAATAATGGTCTTTCATTAGGGCACTTTTCTTTAGCTTCTTGAAACACCTTCTTAATGCTGTTTCCATGAGAAATAATCTTCTGATTGCATATAGCTATCCATTGCCCGATATAACCGTCAAGGTCTGCTTTCATGAAAAACTGATAGTTCTTGTCCATGGTTTTATACCTCTTTAAATTGAAGATGCTTATTTTCTTTATAAATCTTTCTGAGGTAAATAACAGTCCTTTGAATTATCTTCCCCACAACCACAATCTTTATTTAGAAGCTCAACTTCTTTGATTACAAAGTTGTTCATAAAGTTCAATGTTCAGGAAATTGTGCAACTTTAGGTTACAGCAGATTGTGAAATCACTCCCCTCGGCGTTTATTTTATAACATGATCCATTTCCAATTGTCTTATTATTTCCTCTGCAATTGGCTTTTCTGATGAATGCAAGTAGCTAATGACTTCGTCTTTGCCGCGCCATTTTTTGTCGTATAAATCATCTCCTAACCTAATCTTATTTCTTCTCCCAAGATATTCTATAACAAAATATGATAAGATTTTTCCAACATTTCCTCTGTCTTTGTAGTAAGCTAGTGTTTCCTCAAAAAATTTTCTTACCCATCTTATCTTTGTGTCTGTTGGTGTTCCGAAATCTTTTACTCCAAGCTCCTCACGCAATTCTCTTAGCAGGGCTGCTTCTAATGACTCTCCATCATTCACTCCCCCTTGGACAAATCCCCAACAATTTCCCCAATGTAATTTTTTTACGAGAAGAAATTCATTGTTTTGGTAAATAACTCCGGCAACAGTTTTTCTGTACCTTTCGAAAGATAATCCTTCATATTTTACTTTTCCTTCAGTTTGTTTACTTGAATCTGGTTGTAAGTTTAAGCTACCAAATCGTTTCTTTTGCGTTTCAATTTGTTCGTGCATGGTCTCCTTTGCTAAAAGAGTTATATAAAAATATTTATCTTCTTTAAAATATATTTAACTTCTCAAGAATGTGTCTACTGGAACAAAAATAGTCTGCACTATTTCCTGCGGCTGATTTGGATTGGAGTTTGTTTTATAGATAGAATATTCCTCTGAAAAACCCTCTTGCTCGTTTGTGTAAGCGTACTCTGTTGACAATAAATTATTTTCTTTTAATATCTGATAATCTGCTTTCCATATATCCAGATTGTTTTGGTTATTCAAGAAAAAATTCTTGTAAATTATATGCGCTATCTCATGATAAATAACACGCACATCATTTGTTGCATTATAAATCAAGATGTAATCGTACAAGGAATAATAAGCTCCAAGTATCTGTTTTTCCTCGTCTGTCAATGGCTGCTCGTCCTTGAAATAGAAAAATGGAATCCCTAATCTTGAATAGTCCTCCTGATCATCAGCAACCTGCATAAAAAGGGGCTTCATACGCGCGTAAACCATCTCATTCTGGTATAAAACAAGAGTTCCGTGATACACTTCCTGTATTATTTTACTATCCCCTATGGTTTGTAATGATTTTACTAATTCAGTTAATTGAGCCTCCTTGTATTTGTTTTCTTCTTCTAATTTTTCAATTTCCTGGTTTGCATTTACAATAACATCCTCTTTTTTCTCTAATTCCTGCGCATAATTTGTTACTTGCTTATTTAAATTAGAAATTTGAGATTCTCTTTGTTTCAGGGTAAAATTAAGATAATTAATGTCTTGTATTGCATTGCTTAAACTCCCGGTTAAGTCACTTATGTGATAGTATGCGCTTTTAAGATCCTGGTTTTGCTGCAAGATTGCATCTCTCTTTAGCGTGTTATCATATATAAGATAGGTACTTAGTAGTACTAAAATTATGGTTATTGAAAAAAAGAAAAGATTTTTGTACCTCATATTCGCTGATTTAAGAATGAGTTCTTAAACTTTACTCTTTTAATATGCAAATTAGGTTATGGAAAGCTTTAAATACTATTTATGATACTATTTTGCAATGATAAATGAGTGGTGAATGATAAATGGTCAAAGAAAAAACTCCAAAAACTCCACAATCCAAAACTAATGTAATTCCAGCAAGTGAGTCAGACAATAAACAATGCTTGCAGTTATTCCCGTTTTATTTCTTACCAGCAAATAAAAATTTTGAAGAATTTGAAAATATATACGGCTCTCTTGGAGAACCTAAAAAGAAAGAAGTACTTACTCCACAAGATAAACATGATGCAGGCTTTGTTGAGACTGGAACAAAAAATAATCCGGCAAATCCTAGAGATTATAAATTTGGTGAAGCACTTGTACCAGATGATAAATTAAAAGGAGAGCAACCCGGTCAAGGCGGTCATTTTTCTGAGGTTGATGATAGATACAATAAGAATAAAGAACCAGCACCAAATGCACAAACAGCAAAGGGCAGTCCTTCAAGATTTAAAAAATGGGCAAAGAGAGCAGTAGTTGGATTAGCTGCAACAGCTTTAATTTCTACTGGAATAGGCTATTGCAGAGGGGAAAAAGTTTGTTACGATATAACCAATAAAAAAGTAGCAACAATGTGTTATGCTCAGCAAACTCCTGGCTTAAACAGGATAGATTTTATACAAAATTCTAATTTAATTAATAATCACAACCGAATGTATGCTGCAAAGAATGAGACATTGGATAAGAAATTTTTAGCCCAATTTAGTGAAGAGGAGAAAAATTTATCTGCGATTCCAGTAAGTTACGAAGCACAAGATGTTCCAAAAGAAGCAGAACAAGTTAAGGAAACAACAGGATTCCCACAAGTAACTGGAAAAGTAGTAAAGAAAAAGGAAAAAATAACAACCTCGGGATATGCAGTAAGGCACCCAGGAATAGAAGAAATGGGATTGAGCCTGCATTTTGAAGGTGGAAAATTATACTATCTGGTAAATTCAGATGTGCTTGAATTTTCAAAATCAGATGGAAGAGGCCTTGAAGCTATTGTTTATGCGCCAGATGAATTTAATCTTGCCCCATTAAAAGCAGAGTTTAATGAATGCGGTCTTTCATCCATAGATCTTGGAAAAGATGCAGGGAAATATCAATTAGCAGCAGTAGCACTAAAACAAGCTCCAACAAGCCCTGTCGATAGAGTTGAAGGTCAAGGTCTAATTATTGCATCTTCAAGATTTGACACTAACATTCAAGATAAGAATATACAAACTCAGCTTGAAAAAGGATATGAATGCATAACTCCAAAAGACAAAGAGCAGCTAGAGGGTGTAATTGGAGAAGTTGCTGAGAATACAGCTCCAGCAATGTTTAATGCATTGGATATAAGAAAAGCTAAGATAGGAGAACCCTTTGAAGCATATGCCTTTGCAATAGATAAAGAGGATTCAGCAAGCATTGTTGTGAGGGGAATTCCAGGAAGAGATGACAATAAAAAATATAATTTTGGAACAGAAAGTGCTGATGTTGATATAAACACAATACCTCCATTGGCTGAAATAGTAAGAGCAAATAAAGTGGTAGTAAGCTCATACAGAGTCATTTCAGAAAATCCAATAAAAGATGATTTTGTTACTGGATTGTGCGCGCTAGACCAGAATCACGAGGATATATCTGTAGAAAAACAGTGTTCGGATTATGCTGTTACCTTTGATAAAGAAGATGGAAAGGCAACTGTTAGCGTAGTTTCTGCTCAGGAGCAGGGGCCTGATGTTATTGCTAAAGAAAAAGTTTCTTCAGCAGCGCACGGGAAAAGAAGAGTACATTCAATATGGGATGCTTGGTCTCCATCACAAAGCAGAAGCACAATAACAGAAGAGACGATAACTGAAGGTCAGCCTATAGGTCTTGAAGAAACAGTTGTAGTTGCTGGAACAGCAGCTAAAGCGCAGGAAGATGGGTTTGAGATGCAGCTTAGAAGAAGATTCCCATTGAGAAATCAAAATTACATTGATCTTGAAAAAGCAGTTAAGAATCCAGATGAGCTAAGGAGATTCTACATTCCAGAAGAGAACTATGGAAGAGGTTATGTTGTGCATATGCTTAATGCAGACCAAAACCAGGATAAAAAGATTGTATTCACAAATTATTTTGAGGATGGAACATCTGTATCAAAATTATTAAAAATAAACAGACATGGCAGTGTTAAGATTAAAAAGAGAATGCTTGAAGGGGCAGTTTCTACTATAGAAGATCCTGTCAGCCATGATTTACTGGCTGTCAAAAACGTGGACGGAAAGCTGCAGGCCTATTACATTTATGATTCTTCCGAAACTGTAGTTCCATACGATACACTTGACGAAAATAAAGATGCATCAACGGAATTGCCAGAAGGGGATTATGGATTAAGGCCAAGCGCAGAGAGATTCATGCATGATAATTATATGGTAAAAGTAAGCCTTAATGGCGAAGAAAGAACTTCTAATGAAGATGAAGTTGAATTCAGCCTTAAGGGTGGGGATGAATTAAATATTAAAACAGAAGGGCATTCGCCTCCAGAAAGAGCATACTACAATGAGATAAAGATAAAAGTAGAGAAGAACAGAGAGGAAAAACAGACAGAAGAATCCAAAAAAACTCAGGAAGTTAAAGAGGATGCTCCTAAAGTTTCATTAAGCAGAGAAACCAGATTGCCAAAAGTAAGTTATGAAGCAGGGGTTTCATTAAGCGATAACAGCGGGAAGGTTGAATCTTCAGCATGGGAAAATGAATACCAAGAATCAGGATACGAAGGGAATATTGATGTATCATACTTAATTAAGGATGCTTTAAGGCTTGGGATTACAACCAGGTTCGGGCAATCAGAATCAGACATAGACAATATTGGAGAGGCTGATACAACAACTCTTAGCATAGGCGGTTATGGAGATTTAAGATTGGATAAAAATCAAACCAATCTAAGATTGTTTGGACTGTATGACAGGACAAATGAGAAATCAAAAATAGAATTATTGGGATCCAATATTGAACAGGATGCCATAACAGACAGAATGCTTGGGGATGTGCAGCTTGATGTTAATGGTCTTGGAATTGAAGCTCTTGGTTCATACAAATTATATTTACTGACGCAGGATAATCCAAGTGTTGATGAGCGCGGTGCTGATAGTGATGTAGTGCTTGCTCCATTCTTCAGATACGGTGATTCAGTAATACAAGCATACTTGCATCAATACGGAAGATACAGCATACAGCTTCAAGAGGAATTAAAGGGATTGTCAGCAGGTCTTGCTGGTGCATACACCCCAAAAAGCGACAGACTAAGCGGTTTTGCTTTTGCAGGATTCCCGGTGTCAGATGAGGACATGCAGGCTTATAATTTTGGAGCTGGATTATCATTCAGGCCATTAAAAGATAAAAATTTCTATCTTAATTTAGCTGGAGAATTCGATCAAGAAACATATAACCAAGGCAGTGATGAAATAATGAATCAGGGTTCATCTGTTGGGCTTAGCGTAAGCAACAGAAACTTGATTGATCTAAGGCCATATCTAACTAATCTATTACACTGATCATAATTTATTGGGAAGGCAAATATGAAATTGAAAGGGGGGTTAGTCGGAATAGTAATATTTTTGATGTTTTTAGTAGTTCTGACTCCTGCATTCTCAGCTGTTTCTATTACAATAAGCCCGGCAAATCCGGATGACAGTAATGATTTAACCTGCTTGATGAATGGAAAAACAAGCGGATTTAATGCAAAGTGGAAGGGAAGCGGAGTGACCCAGCAGGGAATTATAGTAAACCCTCTGCCAGCGTCAAAGACGCAAATTGGAACAGCCAAGTGCGAAGCATGGGTTCCAAATCCATTGGGAAATCCTATTCTTGCTGGAAGCGCTTCTGCAACAGTAACTTCTGTAGATACTTGCGCAGGAAATCATGCTCCAACATTGAATATATCCAATCAAAGTGTTGATCAGACAAGTACATTAATCCTAAACTTAAGGGATTATTCTTCAGACCAGGATGGAAATGCACTTAATTATACTGTAAGAAACGAGAATATATCACAAGCTGACTGCTCAATATCCGGAAGAACGCTTACCATAACACCAGTTTCAAGCTTTAGCGGAATGGCTTCCTGCAGAATAAGAGCAACAGATACTTGCAATGCTTTTGCAGACAGCACATTCAATATAAGTGTTAATTTCGTTGATACAACAAATCCAATTGTCAGTTTAATAGACCATATTACACTGGATGAGGATACAACTGCAACACTTGCACTTGATGATTATGTTTCAGACAATAACCCTGATTCTACTCTAACATGGACAGTAACAGGGAATACAAATATTCAGATAACAATAGATCCAGTAACACACGTTGCTACTTTTGTGCCTGCAGGAAACTGGTCAGGACAAGAGGATGTAACATTCACAGCTTATGATCCTTCTGGTAATTACGGACAGGATAATGTAAGAGTAATAGTTAATCCTGTTAATGATGCTCCTTGGATAGATCCTGTAATACCAGACCAAACTGCACAAGAGGATTCTGCACCATGGAGTCTTGATTTAAAAAATTATCAGCATGATGTTGAGTCAAGCACTTTAATATGGACAGTTTCAGGAGTTGATGCAAGTTTGTTAATTATAACAATAGACGCAAACAGCAATGCAATTTTCACTCTTGTTCCTAACAGAGACGGCAATGATACTGTTACATTTACGCTAAGCGATGGTCTTGCTTCAGTTTCACAGGATGTTTTAGTAACTGTGACCCCTATAAATCACGCTCCTGTAATAATTGCATTCTCACCTGTGCTAAATGTTGTAATGAACGAGGGAAGCTCGCAATTATTTGCAATAACAGCATCTGATCTTGATAATGATACTTTAGTATATGATTGGCTGCTTGATGGAGTTTCAGTTTCAAACACAAATGAATTTAATTATTCTGCTTTGAACGGACCTGAAACTCATACTTTACTTGTAAATGTTTCTGATGGTTTGCTAAGTGCAAGTGTTACATGGACTATTAATATTTTAAATTTGCCTCCAACAATTAGTGCAGCAGCAGATATAGTGAATGAATCACAGACAACAACTGTAACAGCAAATGCAAGTGATCCAGGAATAAATGATGCTTTAACATACTCATTTGATTTTAATAATGATGGGTCATTTGAAGTTCAGGATTCTGTTTCAAATATTGCAACTTACACATGGATGGATGACGGAATTTATCCTATAAGAATAATTGTGGATGATAATGATGGCGGTACTGCCAGTATAATAATAAATGCTGAGGTTCTTGATCTTGGACCAACAGCAGTAATAAATGCTCTTTTAACAGTAACTAATGAAGGAAGCCCATTAATCTTTGATGGAAATCTATCAACATCATACCCTGATACAATAGCATTATATGAATGGGACTGGAATTATGATGGAACATTCGCAGCAGAAGACACAGGATCTGATGCATCTCATATATGGATGGATAATGGAACTTATGTTGTAGGTTTAAGAGTAATTGATGAGGATGGCTCAATGAATATTGCTGCAATAAGCATAGATGTTCTTGATCTTGGACCTGTTGCAGACTTTATATTTTCATCCAATAACAGTTTTGCAGAGCCAAGCACTGTTTCATTTATTGATACATCATTCTCATACCCTGACTTGATAGTTTCATGGTCATGGGACTTTGATAATAATGGTGTAGAAGATTTAAATATACAGTTCCCAACACACGATTTCATACAGAATGGAACTTATCCTGTAACTTTAATGGTAATTGATGAGGATGGCTCTAATAGTACAATAACAAGAGATGTTGTTATATATGATACTCACCCAGTTATAACTGATTTATCCGGTCCATTGAGTATTGTAGAAGGAAATGAAGCAACATTCAATTCTGCTGCAGCAAGTTCCAGAATGGAACTTATGAAGTTATTTTAACTATTTACGAAGCTGATGGAGATTACAACACCTCTTCATGGAATATAACGGTCCAGGATACTGTTCCAGTTGCAATTGCAAGATCAGATTTCGTTTTTGTTAATGAAGGAATACCACTGCAATTCTATGGAAACAGTTCAACAGCTTATGATGGAATTTTATCATACTCATGGAATTTCTCTGACGGAACTCCATTGGACACTTTAGACAATCCTGCACATACATTTGTGCAAGATGGAATTTATGATGTTTATCTAACTGTAACTGACAATGATGGAAGCGTAAACACAACAAGATTAACAGTCGGTGTAATTGACATTAACCCAATTGCAAACTTTTCATTCTTGCCAATAAATCCATTGGAAACAGAGCTGGTTGACTTTGCAGATTCATCTTATAGCTATGATGGTATAATCAATTGGTCTTGGAACTTTGGAGATGGAAATATAACGCAAGGGGTACAGAATCCAGCGCATAATTACAATTCCGGAAATTATAATATAACTTTAACAGTATTTGAAGCTGATGGAGATACAAGTTCAGTAACATATCCTATCAGAGTAAATGATACTGAACCAGTTGCAAATTTCATTTATGCACCAAACCCAGCAAATGAATGGGATAA
Organism: Candidatus Woesearchaeota archaeon; assembly: GCA_018302265.1. Taxonomy (GTDB): domain Archaea; phylum Nanobdellota; class Nanobdellia; order SCGC-AAA011-G17; family JAFCDX01; genus JAGVZV01. Next base: position 22,004 of record JAGVZV010000029.1, read on the forward strand.
TGTAACATTCACAAGCACAAGCACTTATCCGCACGATCAAATAGTCTCATGGCTGTGGAATTTTGGTGATGGTTCAACAGCAAGCGGAGAAATAGTAAATCACATTTATGCAAGCAATGGAACTTACAATGTTACACTTACAATAACAGATTCGGATGGAAGCGTTGATAGCATTGCACAAACCCTCGATGTACAAAATGTTCCTGTTCAGGTAACACTGACAGCAAATCCATTAAATGGAAATGAGCCACTGAATGTTTCATTCACATGCACAGCAACAGGAAATGCTCCTTTCACTTACTCATTTAATTTCTTGACAGGAAGCATAACAACAAACAGCTCAAGCTTTATTATAAATACAACTTACAATAACGGAACATACAATGCAACTTGCTCGGTAATTGATGCAGACGGAGATACGAATGTTAGTTCACAATTAATAAATGTAGATGATTTAGCTCCGCAGACAGCATTTTATTACAGTCCATTAAATCCAATTGAAAATGAATCCATTAATTTCACAGATAATTCAACTTATGTAGTTGATCCTATCACTGATTGGTCATGGAATTTTGGTGATGGTAATGCAAGTGCATTGAGAAATCCAACACATAGCTATTTACAGAATGGAAATTATGCTGTAACTCTGACAACAACAGATGTTGACGGTTCAGTAAATTCAACTTCTCAGATAGTAGCTGTAGGAGATACAGTGCCAACAGTACTAATAGTTGCTCCAAGCACTGCAGTGGAGAATACAACTGTTACATTTACTGGATTTGGAGCAGGTTATGACATACCGCTAAATTATTCATGGGACTTTGATGCAAACAATGGAATTACAGAGGAAGCTACAGGGCAGATTGCAACTAATAGATACCTGCAGAATGGAACTTATATTGTTACTTTAACCATAACTGATAATGATGGGGATACAGCGAGTGCAACACACACTATTAATATAACTGATACAACCCCAATAGCAGTAGCACAAGCTAATCCGTATCCTTCTGTTGCAGAGGGTGTTTCAGTGCAGTTTGATGCAAGCAATTCAACTGGCTATGATCAGCCACTGACTTATTTATGGAATTTTGGAGATAGTTCAACAAGCACTTTAGTAAGTCCAACCCATGTTTATACAGACCAAGGAAATTATGCTGTGATATTGACAGTAAGAGATAATGATGGGTCAACAAATACAGCTATTCTGAATCTGGCTGTAGCAGATGCAGTTCCAGTAGCAGACTTTACTTTTGTTCCAGTAAATCCAAATGAGGGAAGCCTAGTTCAGTTTAATGATTTATCAACGCCTGGTTATGATGGTATTGTGTCCTGGTTCTGGGATTTTGGTGATGGAAGCAATAGTACTTTACAAAATCCAGCACACACTTACGTGGATAATGGAGTCTATACAATAATCCTGACTGTTAATGATTCAGACGGTTCAGTTGCAAGTGATACAACTCCGATACAAGTTAATAATGTCAATCCAATTGCTAATGCAAATGGCCCTTACGCATGCGGCTTAGGAAGTTCTGTATCTTTGAATGGAAGTGTATCAGATCCTGGAAATGATACTCTCACTTTTGCTTGGGATTTAGACAATAACGGGGTTTACGAAACAAGTGGGCAGAATGTAACATATAGTTGTTTAGTAGAAGGAGTGCATGATATTGCTTTACAGGTTACAGATGATGATTTGGGTGCTGATACTGACAATACAAATGTAACTGTTTATAACATTGTAATAAATGAATTTGAATCTAATAACGGTATTAATAATTCAGAATGGATAGAAGTATTTAATCCATCAACAAGTATAATCAATTTAAATAATTGGTATATTCAAGATAGAAGTGGAAATGGGTTTAATCTTACAGGAATATTAAATCCAAATAATTATACAATAATTTCTATGTCAAATAGATTAGATAATGGTGGTGAGGACTTAGCATTATATGCTTATGGAATTATCATTGACAATGTAAATTATAATTTAGCAGATGATGGAAGTATTCCTAATAATTGTTGGGCAAGAGTTCCAAATGGTGTAGACACAAATACAATGGCAGATTGGATATTCCAATTATGTACAAGAGGAGCAACCAATAATTTAGTAGTAAACACTGCACCAACTTTAGCGATATTACCAGACCAGAATTATTTACAAGATTCTGGATCCCATGATAATGTTATTGACATATGGGCTTACGCTAGTGATGCACAAGATGCAGATAGTGTAATGACTTATTCCATTATTTCAGAAACAAACACAGCAGTTGTTGATTGTTTAATTGATTTAAACAGGTACATTAATTGTAGTGTACAAGCTGGAATGATTGGATTCTCAGATGTTACAGTAAGAGTAACAGATACTGGATTACTAACAGCTGATGATACATTCAGAGTAAATGTTAATCCACTTGGATTGCCTCAGTGCTCAGACGGCGTTGATAATGACGGAGATTTGTTAACCGATGCAAATGATGCAGGATGTTATAATGGAGTTGGGATATATGATCCTAGCGACAATGATGAATTAAATAATGGAGCATTCCAGTGCAATGATGGACTGGATAATGATGGAGATACATTTGTGGATTGGAATTATGATGCACAATGTTCAAGCCCAATCGATAATAGCGAAGCTCCTATAACAGCACAATGTTCAGACGGAATTGATAATGATGGTGATGGAGATATTGATTATCCTAATGATCCTGGCTGTGTTGATACTTCAGACAATGATGAAACAGACCCAGTACCAATGCCATTGTGCTCTGATGGATTGGATAATGACGGAGATCTTTTGATAGATTATCTTTCAGATCCTGGATGTACAAGCGCTTCTGATAATGATGAAACTAATGTTGTGATAACACAATGCAATGATGGAATTGATAATGACGGAGATTTGTTAACCGATGCAAATGATGCAGGATGTTACACTAGCGGAGTTTACGATCCAAATGATGTTAGTGAAGTAAATACATTACCCCAATGTTCAGACTTTTTTGATAATGATGCTGATACATTTACAGATTATCCAACAGATATAGGCTGTTTAAATGCAGTTGATAATGATGAATCAAATCCATTGCAAACAATAATAAATTCATTTATCTACGGAACTTATTACCCCCTTAATTTTGAATGGCAGGTAGTCGAAGTTCCTGTAATAAGCTCTACAATAAAAGATTCTAGCATTATGGGAATCACAGCAAATTTCATAACAAATTCAAACATAACTGGAAGTTCATTAACCCTTGTTGCTGGTGCTGGTGAAACACCAAACGTAAATAATTGTGTATTAATTGATTCTACTTACACTTATTATGATTGTGTTGATGTTTACATAGACCCATCAGATATATTTATGAGTAATGTTGGTGGATCAACAATTACAGACTCGCATATATGGTATTCAATATCAACAAATTCAGATATTTCCAATAGCACAATTGATAATTCTACTGTTACAGGGAGCACAATTAATAATGCTACAATTAATTATGCTGTCATAAATAGTAATATAATTAGTTCTGGAACAATAACTATCAATGGAAGATACTATAATGCAACTGAAAGGGGTTCAATGAATATCAATAGAATAGCTAATAATATCGTACCTGTTGCAAATGCTGGTTCTGACCAGAGTGTATCAACAGGAGCTACAGTTACTTTAAATGCAGGTTCAAGTTCTGATGCAAACAGTGATAGTTTAACCTACAGATGGGTGCAAAATTTAGGAATAAACGTTACTATAAATAATCAAAACACTGCGGTTGCAACATTTAATACTTCTTTGGATGGAATATATACATTTAAGTTGGTTGTTGATGACGGAATAACAAACAATTCAGATTCGGTTACAATAACTGCTTCAACACCATGCACAAATTGCGGTGGCGGAGGCGGTGGCGGAGGTGGAAGCCCTGGAGAATTAATATGTTCAGTAGAATTATTCAATTGCACAGAGTGGAGCAATTGTAATCCAGATGGAACAATGACAAGAGCATGTGTGCCAAATAGAAAATGTATCTGGGGAACTAAACCACAAACAAATGGTACATGCACTTATTACCCAAAAGAAACAACTCCGGTGGTTGTAAATGAAACTGAAGAACCAGCAGAAACTCCTGTGGGAGCAGTTACATATAACTTAGGACCGATTATACTGACAAAAGACCAGTTATTATACGGCGGGATTGGATTAGGAATAATTTTGCTTATGCTGATTGGATTAATTGTTTATAAACTAACAAGACCAAAAATAATAGAACACACCAGTCCGGTTAATCCAGTAGCAAAAGACTTTGTTAAAAAGAGAAAGAGGTAAGGTTTTGATATGAAACAAATATTTAAATTATTTTTATTTTTTATTTTTACGGTTTTATTAACTAATTTTGTATATGCTGTTTGGGATGTGGATATTCCTTATTCTGGGGGTATTAGTATTAATACTAATGATCTATTAAATGAGAATTATACAATCAGCGTTACTCTAGATACATTTACTTTGATATCTGAAGGTAAAATGATGCCTGATTGCTCTGATATTTATGTTGTATACGATGAACTTATAGAATTGGACAGAACGGTTTACTATTGTAACACTGATTATTCTAAGATAGAATTTATGTTAAAAGAATTTATACCAAAGAATACAGTTGAGAATGCACATTATAAAATCTATTATGGTAATCTCACACACCAAGCAGAATCAGATAAAAATAAAATATATCTGTTGTGGGATGATTTTGATGATGGTGATTTAAATCTTAGCAAGTGGCAAATTATAGATGCCGGATTTTCAGAAAGCGGTACAACTCTAAATGTACCAAGTGGTAACCCTAAAAGAATGAAATCTGTTAACATTTTTGGGTTAAATAAAACATTGATAGCAAATGTTAGTTTTACAAATACAGGTGTAGACCAGCAGGTTGTTGGTTTTGATTGTGCAAATACATGTCATATACAAGGGGGTCAAAATATAGTAATCTTCCATGATTTTGGGGACCCATCATTCCTTTATGGTTTACAAACTAGCTGGATTGCAACCGGTTCATATGGACTGTATTCTAGAACAGCATTCAATGGACAAGTGTATAACAATAATTATAATCTATATCAAATTGATAGAGCTTCAAATTCAGCAAAATTTTACATAAATAACATATCCTTTGGGGAAATTTCTTCAAACTTGCCTAGGATAGAAACTCCTATCGGAATATCTACCAGTAATTATCCATTTACTGTAGACTCAGTACTAGTTAAAGAATACGTAGATAATGCACCAGTGGTTGATATTATAGTACCAATAATAATAGCAAATTTTTCCTATGAACCAGTATCTCCTTATGAAAAAGAAGCTGTTCACTTTATCGATACTTCTATTTCAACATATGATATAATAAATTACCAATGGACTTTTGGTGATACTGGAACATCGACAAATAGAAATCCTTATCATATTTACAATACACAAGGTAATTATGATGTTACTTTAACTATCAGGGATGTAAATGGAACTGAAAGCAGTTTAACTCTCCCACTAACAATCTTGGATTCAGTACCAACTGTCTCAGCAGGCCAAGATCAGATAGTATCAGAAGGAGAGCTTGTTAATTTTAATGGCATTGGTTCAGGAAATGATCAGCCTTTATCTTACTCATGGAATTTTGGGGATGGAGAAATAGGAACAGGACAATCTGTATCCCATCTATATGCCCAAGATGGTGTTTACATTGTAACACTCATTGCAACAGACAGCGATGGTTCACAGGATAGCGATAATTTACTTGTTATTGCTGAGGATACAAATCCAAATATATTTGTTGCTTCAGATACCAATTTTATACAAGAAAATATGGCTGTCCAATTTTATTCTACTGGCTCCAATGCATATGATTCTCCTTTAAGCTACTCATGGAGCTTTGGTGATCTTTTAACAAGTAATGAAGAAAATCCAATACATATTTTCACACAAAATGGAATCTACATTGTTATTTTGACTATTACAGACAGCGATGGAAGCACTAACAGCACAAATTTGACAATAATTGTTACGGACACTGTACCAATGGCTGATGCAGGTATTGATAGAACTGCAGTTGTAGATCGTTTAGTCCAATTTGATGCAAGCAATTCAACTGGCTATGATCGGCCTTTAACCTATTTCTGGGACTTTGGAGATGATGGAACAATAGACTCAACCGGGGTAACAGCATCAAATACATATACTGCTTCTGGAATCTACACTATTAAATTATTGGTGATGGATAGTGATTTAGACACAGCACAAGATATCATAACCATAGATGTAATTGAAAATAGTCCTCCGATAGTCTCGGACATTCCTGATTTTGGCTTTGATGAAAATACGGTATATAATTTAAACCTTGATGATTATGTCTTGGACCAAGAAGACCCTGATTCAGAATTGGTATGGACAGTAACAGGAAATACAAATATTCAAATTACAATTGATCCATTAACACATGTTGCTGCATTCATACCTACTCCTTATTGGGTTGGATCAGAGATTGTAACATTTAGTGTTTGTGATCCTGGCATTTTATGTAATCAAGATGGTCTAGAAGTAACTGTGAATCATGTAAATATTGCTCCAGAAGCCTGGATTGTTTCTCCAACAGATGGAAACTCGTTTGTACAGGATACAATTATAAACTTTTTTGGGGTAGGGATGGACTTAGAAGACGGAAATTTAACAGGATCTTCATTAAAATGGGCATCAGATATTGATGGTTTGTTAGGATATGGTGAGTCTATCAATATCCAAACTTTAACTATAGGAACGCATGTAATAACTCTAAATGTTAGCGACTCTAATGGTTCCAGCGATACTTATTCAATTAGTATTGAGATTATTCCGGAACAAATAAACAAAGAAATACAGGTTTTTATAGACGGTAATAATTTGCTGAATGCAACATTTGAGGGGTACAGATATGGCGCAGATTATATGGGGATTTTAACTCATTATAGCCCAGAGAGTACTGCTAAGTTTTTCTCATGGAGTCTATATTTTCCCGCATCCAATATTGCATTAAATATGAACTATTCAAGTGGGATTTGTAGCATATCTAATATGACAATATTTGAAACAAGATATGATTGGACTGAACCAAGAATCACAAATTATTTAATGGGAGACGAATACGTTTCTGGTGTGTGTGATCTTGATATGGCAAACCAGATTTTATCAATTAGTACAAGTGAAGCAAACCCTGTAACAAATGTAGATAGGGATACCGATGGATTCACGAAGGAAATGTTTGGCGGAACAGACTGCGATGATGATAATAATGCTATTAACCCCAGTATAACAGAAGTATGTGATGGCATAGATAATAACTGTGATACGCAGATAGATGAAGGGTGTTAAAAAGAGAAAAAAGTAAAAACAAAAGCTTTATATACCAGTGTTACTATAAAATAGTAAAATAAAAACGATAAATATATATACTATCCATTTAGTTTAAAAACATGAAAAATAAAATATTATTCGGATTGTTATCAATTTTGCTAGTTATTCCTTTTGTTTTAGCTTTGCAGGGAGATTATGATGGAAGTGAGTCTTACGGTGTTCCTGATATAGATGGGATGAAAGCGATGATAGAAGGGCGTGAAACATGTAATGTTGGATTAATGGATATGAATGATGATGGTTTATGCACAGAAGTGGATCTTTGGGCTATAATGGCTAATGTTGTAGGATGTGTTGATAATGATGATGATAATTATTATACTTGTGAAAATACTGGGGGGGGTTATAATGGATTAAAAGACCTTAATGATAATGATCCTTTGGTAAATCCTGGTGCAGATGAAATATGTGGAAATGCTGTTGATGAAGATCAAGATGGTGTTTTAGATAATGGCTGTGGAACTTTCTCTGGAATAGTTTATAGTACATTTGATTGGATTACTCCATTGGGTGGAGCAACAGTAAGCTTGTATGATCCTTTAACAGATAAAACTTATTTATCTACTCCTTCAGGAGTGGATGGTAGTTTTACATTTAAGTTGCCAGAAGGATTAAATTATGAGTTTAATGTAATTCTTGTAGGGTACATTTATCCTAGCACAACATATCCATTTGCAATAGTAGATCAACCAGTTGTTATAACCGATGGTGGTACAAATAATGAGATTGTATTTATGGAGGAAGAAGTTGTATAATCATGAAAAATAAATTATTACTTATCACATTAATATCTATTTTAATAGTACCTTTTGTATTATCAGCAGAATATTCTATATCAGGTACAATATCCTTTTCTGTTGGAGGGGTAGCAACTCCTGCAGAAGGCGCACTAGTTGAATTAAGAGATATAAATAATATTCTAATTGGAGAAAATCAAGTAACAACACTTAACGATGGAGCATACTTATTTATATTAGATGATACTTTAATTCCAGGAGCACCACCTAAAATTGTTGTAGCAACTATGCCTAATTATCCTGAAGTAGGAGAAAAATTTAAATTAACTAACGCGTATGCAGTTAATAATATTATAAGTTTAACTTTTGATTATGCATGCCCTGATTCAGATCTAGATACTTATTTTGCAGATTGGTGTGGTGGAAATGATTGCAATGATAATGAGGCTTTAATTAATCCAGCAGCATTGGATAATACTGATGATGATGTAGATAATGATTGTGATGGTTTAAAAGATGAAGATGTACCAGTCATACCTCCAGTAGGTGATGGAAGTTCAAGTTCAGGTGGAGGCGGTGGAAATAGTCACCCAGTTCTTATTACTCCAGTAGTACAAGAAACAAGAACACTTGAACAGCCAGTTGCAGAAGAACCAGTACAAGAGAGCAATGATTTAACAGGGGCAGTAACAGCAGAAACAGGCGCTGGAAATTATCTTATTGCGGGACTTATCATACTAGTTTTACTGGTAGCAGGATACTTCTTGTGGAAGAAATATAAATAAATTAACTTTTTCTATTTAACCATATCTTTTAATTTAGGACATATCTTTTTTGTAAATGCTACAACTTGCTTTGCATATTCTATAGTCAATATTTTTCCATAGTAAGTTACAGAATTTCTGAAGTATCTTAAATCATTAAGAAATGAAATATCATTATCTAAAAACCCTGACTTTTTAAGATAAGAAATTTCTGCTTCATGGGCGTAAGATCCAGAAGAATTATATCCATCCAAAAGGAGTTTAGCCCTTAGTTAATGGAGCATTTTTTGATTATTCCTTGCTTGATATATTCTTCAAATTCTTTTGGCAGATTCATATTTCAATGCTCCCTTTTAATACTATTCCATTAAGTATATTATCTTTTAAATGTTTATGCATATCTTTCCAAGAATTATAAAAATTAATAGAAACTGTTCTTTCCAGCATTTTATTAAATTTAAATAAATTTACTTCTTTTCTCTTTGTTCCAATTATGGCTATATCTATGTCTGAGCGGTTCTCTTCATCAATCCAAACATCTTCTCCCCTTGAATAGCTTCCAAAAAGAATTATAGTGCAACCAGGAAATTCATTAAATAAGAATCTTGGGAGCTCAGATTCATAAATCATCTTCAGATTTTCAACCCGCTTCATTTCAATTGCTTTTGGACTATCCCTATTAAACTCAATAGATAGAAGATTCATTGTTTTTGACTTTTTTATTTTTATAAGCCCTTCTCTTCCTAATTCAATTAATGCATGGGAAACTGCTGTTGGGGAGACTTTCAGCATTCCAGCTATCCCTCTCAAATTCAGAATTTGCCCTGATTTTATACACAAAAGTCTAAATATTTCTGCCTGCAATCGTGTCCATTTTAATTTATACATATCCATTTTAGTTAACATGTGTCTATTTTAGTTTATATATCTTTCGGTTTTTAACAAATAGCCGACTTCTTCTTGTGGAAAAAATATAAATAAATTTAAATACAACTTCTTTTATTTTATTACATGTATTCATTACTGAGCTTTATTGGGATATTAATTGGTATTCTAATAGCAAAATATACAAAAGAGGAATTAAAACAAGGAAAAAAGTACTTCTTGTGGATAGAGAGAGCGTCTTTAATATTAATTCTATTGGTAATAGCATTTAATTTTAAATTATCCTGGTTGGTTCTGATAGGTTTGATGGCAGGATATTTTATTCCTGTACAATACTTGGCATTTGGCTTAATCTTAACCTCCTTTGAAAATATAATAATAGCCTGTTTAATATTTATATATGGATTGCCGTACGGTTCTCTGATAAACAAGGATAAAACCAAAAGGGTTTTAAAGGAATTAATTTTATTTATAATACCTGCATTGTTATTAATCAATAATTTTGGCTTAATGTACCAAAAAGAGTTAATCTCGGTTGCAGCAGGCATATTATTGATAAGGGGTGTAAATTGGAGTTTCAAGAAGTAATAAAAGATTTAAAGCAAAAAAGAGAGCTTTCTGACTTAGATGACAGTTTCATCAAAAGCAGGGTTATGGACTATCTAAATCAAAACAAGCTTTCTGACAAGTTCATGGAAAAGAAATTCTCAAAGACATCTGTATACAAAAGAATGTTCAAGGATATAAGAAGAAAACTGCATGAAATCTATGGTATTTTCAGATCAGATACATTCAAAGAACATCCATCAGTAAAGGAGAGACTGGTATATTACAAGGAAATATATCACAAGATTTTCTCGATAACAGGAAAGCCAAAGAAAATTCTAGATATTGGATGCGGATTAAACCCAATGTCTTACAAGTACTTGGGGTACAAGCCGTATTATTACGCTGCTGATATAAGCAATTATGATGTCTCTAAAGTGTATCAATTCTTCAGGGTAAACAAGATAAGGGGAAGGGCATTTACATTCAATCTAATTGATGATCCATGCTCCAAACTGCCTATAGTTGATGTCTGCTTCTTATTCAAGGTTCTTGAGTCATTAGAGGCTATTAAAAAGGGAATTTCCGAGAGCATAATCAAAGGATTAAGATGCGACTGGATTGTTGTTTCCTTCTCAAAAAAACAGATCTCGGGTCTTAAAATAAGAAAAGCAGGCCGTTCCTGGTTCAGAAGAATTCTTGGAAAGCTAAAATTGCACTATGTTGTATTTGACATTGGAGATGAGATATTCTTTGTTATAAAGAGAAAATAGATTTATAATAAATATGTATAAACCAGAGTTAAAATATATTAACTAAAGTTTCCATTATTAAACAGGAATCAAAATCTTATCTTTTGCATTTTCCATTGATTTAACAATCAAAACTTTTTCTAAATCCAGGATTTTTTTAACAATCAAGCTTTCAGAGTTTAGTGCGTATAAGATTGTTTTTCCAAATTTTCTTCTTGGTTTAATAATATTATACATTTCTAAAAATATCCACGAATTAAAAATAACTTGTCTGGAGACCTCTAAGTTTCTAGCTATCTCTTCTTTAGAGAAGTCTAATGGATAATTATCTGATAAAAAATCAATTATTCTCACCTTTGTAATATTTGAAAATTTAGCTAAAAGTGATCTTATATTTCTTCTTATTTTTCTTTTTCGAATATTTATATTACTTAATTGTCCTTTATTTATAGATATATTTGGATCTTTTTCAATATCTTCTAAAGTTACTAATCTTTGATTTTTTGGAGAAAATAATAAGAAAAGAACATTATCTAATTTTTTAAGTTCTTTTAATTTTTTTTCTGTTATTAGAAATTTTTTAGATTTAGTGTATCTTACTTCGATATAAAAAAGCTTATCATCTTTCTTTGCAGTTATATCAAAATGTGAAGTTGGTTGCTTTTTACTAATCCAATGAATATCCTTAAATTTTAATTTTTTAAGATATAATATTTCCTTTCTTTCATAAAATTTACCTACTTCATAAGTATTCATTTAGTTACCTCTATTTTTTCAATTTCTATCCTTAATAAATCTCCTTTTTCTATATTTAATAGCCGTATCATTTCTGTTGGGAGATTGATGGATAAACTTGTTCCGCTTTTTCTAACAGCCCTAATAAATTGTTCTTTCATTCTAATATAATATAAG
>JAGVZV010000038.1 GCA_018302265.1 Candidatus Woesearchaeota archaeon
AAAGAGGAAGAGGAAATAGAAATAAAGCAGGGTTCTATTGAAGAGATTGAAAATTCCATTATCAAAGACTTAAAATTAGACAAAGAAGTAGTGACAAAACTCATGCGCTTTCTTGACGTGGAAAAAGAAGAGGGGGAAAAAATACTTGATTTTGAGAACAGGATAATAAAAGACATCAAAGAGGTAATAAAATTATGATAGTTAAAACAAGAGATTTAGCCCTGGAATATATGGAAAAGAACGGGTATGGCGGGCATGATAAATTACACATACTGCGAGTAGAGAAACTAGCAAGAGAGTTAATGAGAGGCATAAGATTGGATCCAATTGTTTTGTTTAATGCAGTATGGTTCCATGACACTGGAAGATTAGAAGAGTTAAAGACTGGAGAAGACCACGCAATTATATCAGCTAAAATAGCATATGATTTATTAACAAATGTTGATGGTTTTCCAAGAGAAAAAATAGGACCGATAGGTGATTGTATAAAAGCACACAGATACAGAAATGGAGTAAAACCATTTAGTGTAGAAGCGAGAATACTGCAAGATGCAGATAGGTTGGATGCTCTTGGCATGACAGGAATTTACAGGGTATTCACGCACGACAGTAGCAGGGCACTTTATAAGGTTGCAGATCCATTTTGCGAGAGTGGAAGGGAATTAGACGACAGTAAATATATACTAGATCATTTTTATGAAAAACTTTTTAGATTAGAATCATTAAACACAAAAAAAGCAAGAGAGCTAGCAAAAGAAAGGATAAGATTCATGAAGCTTGCACTTGATCAATTAAAGATGGAGGTAAATGGAGAAGTATGATAATAAAACGAGTTAAATTAAATAATATTCGAAGTTACTCAGAACAGGAGATTATTTTTCCGCAGGGTTCTATATTATTAGCTGGAAACATAGGCTCGGGTAAATCAAGCATTTTATTAGCAATAGACTTTGCACTATTCGGGCTGCAAAAAGGAAATATCTCCGGAGCTTCCTTATTAAGAAACGATGCCAATAAAGGATTTGTTGAACTCGAGTTTAGCCTGGATGATAAAAACATAATAATAAACAGGAGCCTGAAAAGAGAGGGAGATAAAATAATACAGGACATTGGTTATTTGAGCGTCAACAATAAAAAAGAATCTCTGACAGCTGTTGAACTTAAACAGAGAATTTTAGATCTGTTAAATTACCCCAGAGAATTGCTTACGAAATCAAAATCCCTGATTTATAGGTATACAGTGTACACCCCGCAGGAAGAGATGAAGCATATACTGCAGGCTGAAAAGGATACAAGGCTGGATATACTGAGAAAAATATTCGGAATTGACAAGTACAAGAGGGTAAGCGAAAACTCAAAGATATTTATCTCTCATATAAAGGAAAAAAAGAAGGAATTCTTGGGATTTATATTAGATTTGAATGAAAAGGAAAATCTGAAGAAGGAAATTGAGAAAAAGAGGCAATTAAGAGAGGATGATGTCAAAAAGCTAATACCCAGATTAAGCAATGTAGCAGAAATCCTGGAAATCAAAAAGAACAAATTAAAATCCATTGAAGAAAAGATCAGTGAACTAAATAAATTAAAGCACGAATTAGGGATAAATGAGACCAATATAAAACACAAAATCAGCTTAAGGGAAAATACCTTGATAGAAATAAATAGGCTGGAACTGGAAATAAAAGATTTCAAAGAAAAGCAATTCAGCATTTCTGGTATAAAGGATAAAATTAAATTAAAGGAAGACTGCATCAAAAAACTTGAGCAGGAGATCAAGGATATAAACATAAAACTTAGCGAGTTTAAGGTGCATAAAAGGAATTCTGAAATTTTGAAGAAGAAAATTACAGAACTGGATGAGTGTCCCACGTGCCAGCAAAAAGTAACCAAAGACTACAAGGAACAAATCAGCACTAAAGAGGAAAAGAATATTATAGACTTTAACAAGAATATAGAACTGCTTACAAAAAACATGGAAGAGAAGGATACAGAATTCATTGATATGAGAAAGGATTTTGATTATCTTAAAAAAGAAGAACAGGAATACGAAATATACAAAATAAAACTGGAAAATAACAGGGAGAAGAGAAAGAGATTTGATTTATTGGTCCAGGGATTGAATGACATTAAAAAAGAAATAGATAAATTGCAGTCAGAGAATAAAAAAATAAACGAGTCTGCTCTTAATTACAAAAGCATTGACAGGGAATATGAAAACATTAAAAATGAGCTGGACTTAAGCATCAAGGAACAAAAGAGCATAGAGATTGAGCACACAAGGATAAAGAATGACCTGGATAATATAAATGAAAATATATCAAATCTCGACAAAGAGATCAAGAACAAGATGGATATAAAAGATAAATTAAATAAATACAGTGAGATACAGAACTGGCTGGAAAAGGATTTTGCAAACCTGATAGAAAACATGGAGAAGCAGATCATGCACAAGATTTACCATGATTTTAATGCCTTATTCCAAAAATGGTTCTCTATGCTGATAGACAATGAATCTCTTACAATCAAATTAGACAATGAATTCAGCCCATTGATACAGCAGAATAACTATGATATTGATTATGATTACATTTCCGGGGGTGAAAGAACAGCTGCTGCACTGGCATACAGACTGGCTTTAAACCAGGTTGTGAACAATTTAATAACAAATATTAAAACCAAAGACTTACTAATTTTAGACGAACCAACAGACGGATTTTCTTCAGACCAATTAGATAAAATAAGACAGGTATTAAACGAATTAAATATCAAACAAACTATTATTGTCAGCCACGATCCAAAGATAGAATCCTTTGTTGATAATGTCATCAGGATGAACAAGAAGGAACACGTTACTAGTATTGATTAATACTCTTTTTTCTTAAAGAATAGTATTGCGGACCCCTTCTCTCAACAGCAATCTCTTTAAATCCAAGCCTTTCAGAAGATTTCATTCCAAGTTCATTGCGCGTATCAACCTCTTCGTACATTATCTTACGTTTCATTTTTCTGGCAAATTTAGATGTGATTCCAACCAGCCGGGAACATATCAGCATTTCTCTGTATCTCTTGTCAACGAATCTTTCAGCAACATAAAATCTTGGCTTGGTATACTCTCTGCTTGGCAGATGGTTTGGCTCACCCAACAAGTAACCAACAGGAACACCACTAGCATGGGCAACCCATAAGACATAAATTTTATTATCAACCCTCTCTTTTACAAATTCAGCATCCCTATCTGAATAAGGAAATAATTCCAGGAATCCTTCCAGATTATCAAATTGATCAAACATTCCAGAATCCCTAACCTGCACTATTGGAATTTGATTAGGAAGCACTAATTGTTTCATAAAAGTCTGAATTTACCGGGTTTATAAATATTACGATTTAGTTACCCCTGTTAAATTACTAAGAAATATGCAAATAAAGCAGGATTTAGAAATCTTTAAATATACTTCTTTATATAGTACTCAGCATGCTAAAGAGGACACTGCCCTTAATTATGTTTCTATTGTTAATTTTTGCAGTGAGAGCAGAGCCATTTGAGGTCTCAGTTCCGGAATCAATACTTGCAATAGAGGGTCAGGCAATAATACCATTATCAATTACGAACATGCAGGCCTTCAACGATGAATATATCATAAGCGCCCTTGATTTTAACTGGCTGATTGACAGTATAAGTGACTCAAATGTCCTGCAGGGGCAGACAAGAACAGTAAATGTATTGCTAAAGGCATCACAGGACATAGAAACAAAGAGTTATGGAATAAAAATAAAGATAAAATCGCTATCAGGAAAGGAAATAGAAAAGATAGCAAGAATTGACGTCAAAAATCCCGGAGAGGTTTTCAGAATAAAGATTCTTGGCCCTGAAGTGCTAGACCCAAGAAAGGATACAAATAAATTAAGCCTGCAGTTTGAGAATGTTTATGACAATGATTTTGGGAATATGACTATAATTCTGCAGAGCAGTGCATTAAGCGATACAAAATCAATAACACTCAGCCCAAGAGAGATAAGGCAGGATGAATTCACAATAGAAATACCTGCAGAAACACAAGAGGGAGATCATCTGACAAATGTTCTGTTCTACCAGGACAATAAACTGGTTGCCAACCAGACCATAATGCTGAAGATAAGCCAGTATGCTGGTGTTCGTGAAGTCTCATCAGAAGAAAAATCCATATTGATTGACAAGGAGATAGTAAAAAGAATAAATGACGGAAATGCAATATCATTCCAGAAGTATGTAAAGACACTGACTTTCACAGAAA
Organism: Candidatus Woesearchaeota archaeon; assembly: GCA_018302265.1. Taxonomy (GTDB): domain Archaea; phylum Nanobdellota; class Nanobdellia; order SCGC-AAA011-G17; family JAFCDX01; genus JAGVZV01. Next base: position 4,272 of record JAGVZV010000038.1, read on the forward strand.
AACTGTTCACTTCAACAAGCCCTGTGCCTGATGATATGCAAAAAAGCGAGGGAAACTATGTACTGGTGTGGGATATAAGATTGGAACCAGGGCAGGAAAAAGAGATAGTGATCACAACAAATTACAGAAATCCATTGATAATACTGATTTTAGCAATAATACTTATTGTAATAATTTATTTCAGGCTAAAAAAGGACATAATAATCAATAAGAAGGCATTGATAGTGAGCAATGAGCGCGGTGGAATATCAAAAATAAAGGTGAATATTGTTTTGTACAATAAGGGAAAGAAAGCAATTAATAATATCAAACTAATGGAGCGTGTCCCTGGAACACATGAGGATCCGAGTGAATTTACAACACTAAAGCCATTCAAGATAACAAAATGGGCAACAGGATTAAGCATGATATGGAAAATTGATTCTATTGCTTCAATTGCCTCCAACACTTGCTCAGTATGTTCAGGGCAGGAAAACAGTAATATCAAAATCAAGAAGCATAAGGATAAGAAAATGATGGAATTATACCAGAAGATAGTTTTGATTGCAATAGGAATAGCAGCCTTTTTGATATTTACAAGAAAGAAAGACACTAAATTTGACAAGGAATATTATGATATGCTGAATTCTGAAAAGTACAAGGTTAAAGGCCAATACTAAAGTTTATAAAGTATATATTACAAAATATATATTAAAATGTATAATCTTGGGGTTAATCAAACAAGTTTAAGATTTGACAGAAATTGGACGCTGGAAGATCTGTCAATACTGGAGGATTATGGATGGGAAAGGCATTACGGGGATAGATTTGATATAACTGGCGATAATTATATGTATGAAAAAATCTCGGGCTATGCTGAAGCGCATTTGTACGTCGGGAGATATGCAGATAAATGCATTTTTGAATTGTCTTTCTTATGGAAAAATAATTTAGAAAGGCAATATATCGGGGTAAAAGAAGAATCTCAGCTTGTATTTGAGATTGTGCATTTTTACAATAGAAAAGTTGGAGAATTCTTCAGGGATATGAAGAAGGTTAATGTTAAAAGAGAGAAACCATAATTTTAAATACCTGAATTTTATTTTATTATGTCCCACCGTAGCTCAAATTATTCTACGCATGTAGAGTAAGAGTAGCGGTAGAGTGCACGGCTGTAGGTGAAAATCGTTGTT
>JAGVZV010000036.1 GCA_018302265.1 Candidatus Woesearchaeota archaeon
AGCCCATATGAATTCCAATTTGCAATAAAAGGATGAGACTAATAAAAACAAAAGCCATATTTGAAATGATTTTAATAATCGCTTCTATCTTTACTATTTATTTAATTGCAGAATCAAGGCCCGTAGTTGCTCAGGATTCTGGTTGCTGTGAAAAGCTGGGGAATAATTACTGTGTTCCTGGATCGCAAGATCAATGTGACCAGAGCAATGGGTTATTATTCGTCCCTGGAGTTGGTTCGTGCGCTGACACGGGCATTTGCACTCTTGGAACATGTTTTATTGACAACCAGTGCTCTGCTAACTACCCCAAGTCAAAATGCGAGCATCTTGGAGGACAATGGTCTGAAAAAACAGTGGATAAGGTCCCAGAATGCAGTCCTGGTTGCTGCATGGTTGGAGATAACTGCAAATTCTCAACAAAATCTAAATGTGAATCATTAACGCCTGATGATTTATCACTTAATTTTCTTATAGGGATTGGCACAGAACAGGCATGTACGAATGAGTGCATAAAAGGAGACAAGGGTTGCTGTGTTTATGGAGTAGTTGAAAAGGTATATTCTTATTTTACAAGAGATCAGTGTTCCAATCTTGGGGGAGAATTTCAACTAAACACATACTGCAGTTCTATGCCTGATTCAAGCTGTAAAACCGGAAATCATACTGGCTGCTTGGATAATGATCCAAGTCACCTTTATTCATTTGATTCCTGCGGGAATATGGAAGGAATAAAACAAGATTGCAACTATCCAAGCGAGGTTTGCGCTAAAGACATCAATGACCAAAATAGCAATGGAAATAAGGAAGAATTTGTTTGCAGAACATCTGACTGTCAAAATACTTATGATAATCCACTCATAGACAATGATGGAGGCACAAGGAAAAATGATGAAGCTTGGTGCGAATACCCTAGTGCTACTGGTCCGGGTTTAGACCTTCCCGGTTCGATACATTCCAAGCACTATTGCATTGATGGTGTTGAGTATGCTGTTAATTGTGGAGGTGACAGGGATGAGATATGTGTTTATGGAAAATATACAAATACAGGAGAACTAAATGAATCTAATTTTTTATATGGATTGCCTGATATGAGTTTTGCTTCATGCATACCTAACAGAGCAGAGGATTGTTATCAACAAAAAAAAGTAGAAGACTGCCTGAATATGGAAGAGCGCGATTGTATCTGGACTGCAAATGAAACTAAAAAAGAGAAAGGTAATTTGTGCGTTCCACTAGTCCCTCCTGGATTTACTAAGGAAGAACGGGATGGAGAGGAAGCAATAGCTGAAGACTTATGCAAAAAAGGAAATGTTAAAATGGATGTTTTGTGGGAGGCTTATCTGGAAGCTGATGGAGGATGGAAATGGCACTGCAAAGAAAACTGCGATGCATTTGACGGCAAAACCCTGAAATCAACAAATTTCTACTGTATGATGCAGGGAGATTGCGGAGCAAGCCCTAATATCGCCAATGAATTTTCAGAAGAGGGTTATTCGAGGCTTTGCAGGACAGGAATGCCTTCAGGCAACAAAATAAAACCAAAATGTATAGCCCAATTTACAGAGAATTTATGGCATAAATACTATGATGAATTCACTTTTAAATACAAAGGAAGAGGATTGGATTTGGGTAGCGTTGATGCAGAAAATTACCAAACAGAAGCCATTTTAGGTTTAATTAGTCCTTTTTTAGGAGGTATTGGTTTGGCATCATATGTCTTAGTTAAGTTATGGGACGATGAAAAAGATGCTATTATCGCCGGTGCTGTTGCTGGTGCTGTAATTGGTACAATGATATTCCCAGGGGTGGGTACTGTAATAGGAGCTATGATTGGGGCTGTTATTTCTGCCAGTATTGCTGAACTTTTAGAAAAACAAACAATTGAAGAATTAGAAATAAAATGCAAGCCATGGGATATCCCGGATGGAGGAGAAGATTGCTGGAAATGCTCTGCTGCAGTTTCAAAAGGCGGTTTGCTGCCGGACAAAAATGGAGAAATTTTAGAGAATTATATGTGCCAACCGTATACATGCGATACACTGGGAAAATTATGCAAGCACTTGCCAGATGCTTTGGAAGGACCAACATGCATAGCTAAGGAATGCAATCATGATGTAAACCCTCCAATAATCATACCGGATAAAAATGTATTGGGCACTGGAAATCTAAAGTGCTGCACTGATGAGAGTGAGCAAAAAGACTGCAATCCAATTGATTGTACAATAAATGATAAGGGGGCAAATATTGGTTATGATATCAGCCAAGATGTAAATGAATTCAAAACATTCACGTTTGGCATTGAGACTGTTGATGAATCAGGAAATCCATTGTACACAACATGCGCTTATTCTGATGATCCTGTTACAACCATAAGCGAAGAAGGGGAACTTGTAAGCGGAATGAGCTTGATGGATGGATTATCTGATGGAAAATCTTCTACCCGTCATAATATCACAATTCCTGCTGGTCACTTGGCTTCTCTGGGAGAGAGTCAGGCAGCATTTTATCTAAGATGCAAAACAGCTGATATAGAAGGGTGTGGTGAGGGTGTTGAATCCCCAGTTGATTATATTATCAAATTTAAAATACATACAGGACCAGATACAACAACTCCAATCATAGAATATATAGAACCCGAACCTGCTTATTTGGCTTATGACAAAAATGAGAAAGATGTAACAGTGAGGGTCAATGAGGTATTAACATGGAATAGCGTTTTACAAAGTACAGGTGGTTGCAGATGGTCTGATCAAAATATAGCGTATGATTTAATGAGTCCAGATAATAATCTTTTATGTTCGGATCCAGGAATATACCAACAGCAGGAGTGCTCTGTTAAATTAACAGAATTAAAACAAGGAACTAATATGGTTTATTTTGCCTGCTCTGATCCCGCCGGGAATAATATGACACAATCATATCAATACACTCTGATAAGAACGAGCTCATTGAATATCACTTCATTCCAGCCAGTTTCCATTGACTGCATTTATGGATCAATAATAGACTGCTATACTAATAATCTATCATTAAAAGCAGAAACTGTTGGTGGTGCTGAATCAGGAAAGGCTAGCTGCACATGGAGCAATAGGTGCGATACTTGTACTGGAATTCCATTCTTTAAAACAGATTCAACAATGCATGAACAGCCAAATCTACAATTTTTTGTAACGCAAGATTACACTTATTACACAACTTGTACTGATATAGCAGAAAATGAAGCAAGATCCAGTCTTACATTCAAAATAAATGTTGACAATGATGCTCCAAAAATAGTTGGGATAAGCCATGATTTACAATATGATAAACTCAAAATCACAATAGAGGATGCAAACGCAGTAAAATGCGAGTACTCAGATAAAGAATTTTATTTGCCTGAAGGTAAACCAATGGACAACATTGGAAATTCATATTTTGCAGATTGGGGTTTGGGTTTATATTATATAAGGTGCGAAGATAAGTTTGGAAATGAAATGCCTCTGTCGATAATACATATATCAAGTATATGATCCTTACATATGTTCTTTAATCCATTCTATAAAATTTATTGCATTTGTCAGATCTAATTCAGCAATTTCCTTAGTTGCCTTTACTGGTCTGTAAGTCATCTTATGCCTTTCATTCAAAAGCGTTCTAAGAATTTCTGATTTGTCTTCTTTAAATTTTTTAGAGGCTTCTTTATGCAGGTCTATAGCTTCATAATGACTCATGCTTGCTATCTTTTCCAAATGTTGTATTGTAAATGCATCATTTGCTGCAATGCAGCTCGCAATTGAGTGATCTATAGAAGCCTTGAACCTATTATCCTTCAAATTAGCTTTAGAACTTTCTATAAATTCCGTAGAATCTTCTAAACGAATCCTTGCATTTTCCTTCTTTTCAAATTGCATTTATATCAACTCCAAGATTTTTTTCCCATAAACCACTTTATTGTCTTTTATTAATGTAACAATTGAAGGTTCTTTTTCCTTTAAAAATTTTTTAAATTCTTTAATATCTAAACTATCGTAAGATATTAATAATCCCTTTTTGTTGTACTCTTCTATAATTCTTTCTATTCTTTTATTATTTATTTTTTTATCGTATAATATCATTAAATCTATATCAGAATTAAATCTAAAATCTTTTTTTATTGCAGATCCGAATAAAATAACAGATATAATCCTTTCTTTATTCATATTCCTAACAATGTCATCTGCTATTTCAAATGCAAGGTTTTTTTCCTTTTCAAACAAATTTATTATAATATTTTTTACCAGATAATTTTCTTTGTTTATTGAGATTAATTTTATTTTTCCTTTTGTTTTTATTTTGATAACTCCCATATCTGCAAGGTATTTTATTGTGCCTGAAACTCTTACCCTATGGATTCTTGTTTCTTTAGCCAGTTCACTTATAGTATACTCCCAATTTTCATGATTGCTTAATTCACGTACAATCGCAATCTTGTTTTTTGAGTCGATTATTGTGTCTAGTAACATTTTTGTTACTTAATGTAACATTTTTGTTATATATAAATCTTTCTGTTTAATATAATCTATTTTAAAAACCTTTATAAATTATAAATCAATGAATTCTATATGAAAAAGAGGGGACAGGTAACTACTTTTATGATAGTGGGTTTAGTAATTCTTATCATATTTGTCTTATTGTTTCCAGCGCTGAAGATATAAAATCCAAAATAAATGACTGCGTTGAAAAGGACACTAAAGAAATACTTAATTTATTGGGAAAGCAGGGCGGTTATTTGAATCCCTTATCTTATAGGATGTACAATGGTTATAGAGTAGCCTACTTATGTAATAATATTCCTGGTACAGATCAGTGTGCTAATGCAATGGTTAATACAGCAGATATAGAAAAACAATTGGCGGATTATCTAAAAGCAAATCTTCCAAGCTGTGTCAACATAAATAGTTTAGGAAAAAGTTTACTTTCAACATACGATATTTCTAGCAGTACTCTTGATGTAACAACTTCCATACAAGAAGAGAGCATTATTTTTGAGATTGATCCAAAAATTACACTAAAAAAAGCAGATGCAACTCTAACAATCCCAGCTTATAAAAAGGCAGTTAGTCTACCCCTTGGTTTGTTGTTGGATACAACATATGATATTGTTAATGAGGAAGCAAGAGTGGGTGTATTCTTTGAGGTTCCTTACATGCTTGCTAATAGGGGAAAAGTTGAAGTCTTTAAAGACCAGCCTTACCCTGACAAGATTTATGTTTTAAATGCGCGTGATTCGGATTATATATTCCAGTTCGCAATAGAGAGTGAGGGTGAGAATGAATAAGAAATTTATTGCTTCATTCTTGGTTGCATTATTCCTAGTCAGCTTTATTCCTGTTTCTGGATTCAATGAAATAAAAGATGTTCAAGCTGCTCCTGTTTGCTGCGAAAAAACAACAGCGGGAAGTACGTGCCAGTATGTTGACGAATCTGAATGTGCAGCTGGTTCAAAGGCAGCCCAAACAAATTGTTTTTTTACTTCGTACTGCAAGCCCGGAACTTGTTTTGATTTGAATGACGGACGTTGTTATGCTAACATGCCACTTGCTACTTGTGCAGCCCGTGGAGAAACAGCATCATTCTCGGATTTGCCTGTCGAGAGTACACCCCAGTGTGATGCTGGTTGCTGCATTATTGGAAATCAGGCTGCTTTGATAACACAGACAAGATGCAAGAAAGAAACAAGTAAGTACCCTGATCTGCAAATGGTTTTTAAGGAAGAGATAAAAGACGAGAGTGCTTGTGTTGACTTGGCAAGAAGTTCTGATAAGGGGTGCTGTGTCCAGAGTTCGGATAATTGCGTTTATACTGCAAGAGCTAATTGCCCGGTTTCTACAGGAACAAGCCTCGCTGGAAACGGTTTCTTTGTTGATAGGTTCTGCTCAAATTCCGAATTGAATTGCGATGTTACAATGCATGCAAAAAAAGGCTGTTTAGATGGAAGCGATGATGTTTACTGGTTTGATTCTGCTGGAAATCCTGAAGATGTTGCAGAAGATTGTGATTACGTTGACAAGCAAAATACTTGCGGAAAGGATAAATTAACTGGAGAGTATACCTGCCTTGATTTGGAGTGCAAGGCTGAAATGGATATTTTTAATATGGATGCTAAAGAAATTTATAATTCAGGAGAGATTATTAAAAATGGAGAATCCTGGTGCGAGTATGATGTTGATATGGATGAATTTTCTGGCAAGAAAT
>JAGVZV010000037.1 GCA_018302265.1 Candidatus Woesearchaeota archaeon
GAATTTTATTTTATTATGTCCCACCGTAGCTCAAATTATTCTACGCATGTAGAGTAAGAGTAGCGGTAGAGTGCACGGCTGTAGGTGAAAATCGTTGTTCGATCTCAAGCTTAGCTAGAAATGAAGAACAATCAGCTGAACCCGTGAGGTTCCCGGAGGTAACTTAAACTTTTAAGTTATTGGGAAATTCAAATCCGGGTGGTGGGACATTATATTTTATTATATACATTTTGGAGTGAACTGAAACATATTTGAAATGGAAAGATTTATATAGTTCTTATTTATAACATATGTAATATGATAAAACCGTTTGTTCATAAAAAATATCTTAAGTTATATGAAGAAACTGCTAAGAATAAGATAGCAGAGATATTATTCAAATATCCTGAGAAAGAGTTTAGCTTAAGCGACTTAGCAAAGGAAGCAGGAGTCGCAAAAGCAAATATTGGAGGAATTTTAGAAGAATTCAGAAAAGCGGGGCTGATAAATATTGAAAAATTAAGCAAAATATGGAGAATAAAGGCAAATCAGACAAACTGGCTTTATATCAGAAGCAAAATAGTTTACAATTTGAATTTTATATACAAAAGCGGGTTGGTAGAATTTCTAGCGGATTTTTTCAAAAATCCCAAAGCAATAGTTTTATTTGGCAGCTTCAGAAAGGGAGAGGATTTATCTAATTCTGATATTGATATAGCAATAGAAACAAATGAGTCTAATGAACACCGGACTATAGGATTAAAAGAGCTCAGTGAATTTGAGCAGATTATAGGAAGAAAGATACAGCTACATTTGTTCAGCAGAGAAAATATTGATATAGGAGTATTCAATAATATAGCAAACGGAATTTTGCTGTGGGGGTTTCTAGAGGTAAAAAAATGAAAAAGGAGTTCATTGGGCTTTGGCTCAAAACCGGAATAATCAGAAACAGACAAAAAGATGCAGAAAAAATCAAGTCCATGATAGACTCTGCTGCAATAAATGCAAAAGTTACCAAAGCAATAAAATTAAATGATGATACAGCAACCCTTGTTTTTAGGGAAATTTATGAATCTGTAAGACAACTAGGAGATGCAAAATGGGGAATTCTTGGATACGAACCTTCTAATCATGAAATAAGCATGGAGGCACTAAAAGATTTGGACATAAGCAACAAGGTAAAATTAAATTCTCTTGATAGATTCAAGAAAATAAGGCATGATATAAATTATAGGGGTTTTAGAGCCACAATACCCCAAGCAGAAGAAATTCTTGATTTTTGGGGTAAGTGCGGGGAAGAGATTATTAAAATTTTGAGAAAAGAGATAGAAAGCAGGTAAATGGAAAGAATTGTTTACACATGGAAAGAAAATTAACCATCTTAAAAACATACACCTCATAAGGGAAGACTAGAATTGTTAAAACAATAACTTTTATAAATTCCTTAAAAAGCTGAATTCTATGCCCTGGTTGTGTAGTGGCCTAGCACATGACCCTGTCACGGTCATAGCCCGAGTTCAAAAGAGCTTTTCGAGATATCTTGAAAAGACTGAAAGTCTCGGCCGGGGCGCTTATTTTTAATATATAATCCAGTTTGATAAATTATAAAAATGGGGGAAGAATGGATAAGAAAATTCTTGATTTAATTAAAATTGGAGAAGGGCTGACTTTGGAATTTAAAGAAAGAATAAGCTCTGATCTTGGCAAAGAAATCTGCGCTTTTGTTAATGCAAGAGGCGGAAAAATAATTCTAGGTGTTAGAGATAATGGAGAAATTATAGGAATGCACCAGGACCATAAATCACAAGCTTTATATATATCATAAATGGATAATATTATCCAAAAATGGATAACAAATTAAAAATAATAAATTATCTGGGAAAAAAATTAGATCAATCATTTACTATGTACGAACTTAGTAAATTAGTAAAAATACCTTATGCAACTTTCTATAGGACAATCCAAGAAATGGAAGATTTGGTGATAATGCAGACTATTGGAAGATCAAAAATTATATCATTAAACACAGAAAATCCTGCAATTAAATCCTACTTAATAATAAGTTCGGATGAAGAAAAAAAAGAGTTCCTTAAAAAAAAGCCAATTATAAATAAAATTGCTTCAGAACTACAGACAAAAGACACAATAATCTTATTTGGGAGCTATGCAAAAGGAAATGAAAGAGAGTCTTCAGATATTGATATATTGATTATAAATAAAGATGGTAAAAAAACAATTTCTTTCTCAAAGTATGAAATTTTATTCAAGAAGAAAATTAATCCTATTTTTATTACAAAATCTGAATTTACACAAATGCTTAGAGAAAAAGAAGAAAATGTAGGCAAGCAAGTTTTAAAAAAGCATATAATTTTATATAATCCAGAAAGCTTTTGGAGGTGTGTCTTAAATGAATGATTACAAGGAACAATTTGATGAATTTGTGAAGAATAAACGCATTACTAAATCAGCAAACACATTCAAGATCAAGTTATTCCTGGATAAAGGAGAAAACAGCCTTCAGATAGCAAAGCATCATAAGGATATTATTTTAAAACAAGGAGAGCCAAAAAAACTGTATTGGAATTACTGGGCAATAACTATATCATATTATTCCATGCTTTACAGCGCAAAGGCGCTTATTCTCAAAAAAGGCTATGAAGTGCATGACCATGATGCAGCCCAGGTTGCATTGGGATATCTCTGCGTTCCTGATGAAATTGAGAAAGAAGACCTTGAGATCTTAAACCAGTCTTTTAAAATCTTTGAGGATGAATATGTAAAATATTTTGAAGATGCAAAGACAGAGAGCCATATAGCGAGATATTCTGCAATTAAGACTTACACTGAAAGAAGGCTTGATGAAATATATGAAAATGCAAGAAAATTTGTGGCAAAAATATCATTAATACTTGACTAACCACGTCAAGCGTGAGGTTCGTCAGGTCCTATTCCTCTATATAGACTAAAATATATACCTTAATTTAAACCTTTCTGCTTTAAGCAAAGGGAATGAAAATGATCTATAAACTGTCTCCAATCTCTTTAAAGCCCATAAAATGAGTACGATTATAGAAAGATTTAAATATATGGTTATAAACCATAAGATTATGGTTTAAAATGGCTAATGAAAAAATTGAGATACTAAGCTTACTGATAAGCAATAGAGAAGAAAAGTTTAGCATAAGAAAAATATCTCAGATTAGAAATATTAATTATAAATCAGCTTATAATGCACTAAAATCCCTTGAAAAAGAAAATCTTGCCAATCTGCAAAAAACAGGAAATACCACAATCTGCACTTTTAATAATAATTTCAATGATTTAGTGTTTGAAGCAGAATTTTTGAGAAGGAATGGGCTTTTTAAAAATAAGGATTTTAGAGTAATGCATAACAGATTAGCGGAGCTTAAATTTCCATTTATAGCCCTGCTGTTTGGTTCGCAGGCAAGTGGAACAGCAAACAAGCATTCAGATATTGATATTTTAACAATAGGCGGAAACAAAGAAGAAATACAGGCAGTACTTTCATTGCTTCCCGACAAAATTCATTTAACTGCGATAAGCTATGAAGAATTTATCCATATGGCAAAAAGCAGGAAGTTTAGTGTTGTAACCGAAGCAGTTAAAAATAACATCATCTTATTAGGAACAGAAGAATACTATAGGTTGTTGAAAAATGCTGGATGAAAAAAGAATAAACGAAGCTGAAAATAATGTAAAGTCTTATTTAGAAGAAGGTCTTTTAAGCAAGACCAACGCAAAACAAGAAGTGTTAGCCATATTGTTAAAAAATGCCAAAGAAAGCCTGAGAGTTGCAGAAGAAATATACCAAAAGGGAATTTCAGACTTATGGGTTATTGTATCTTCTTATTATTCAATGTATTATTATGCAAATGCTGTTTTGCTAAAACTTGGATATAAAGTTGGGGATAAAATTGCGCATAAGATTACCTCAGATGCCCTAGTGGTTTATGTCAGAAAAAAATTAAAAGAATCTTTGCTTAAAGAATATGAAGAAGCTAAAGAAGAGGCGTTGAATATAGCGGGCGTTAAAGCAGACTCTTTGATTGAATCATTTGAATATGAGAGAGGTAAAAGAGGAAGAATACAGTATGAAACTCTGGACATAGAAAAACATTCAAAAGCCAATACTTCTTTAGAAAGAGCAAAAGAATTTACAAGGGAGATGGAAAAGTTACTATGAAAATGGCACATAAACTATCTCCCTCAAGCTTAAGCTTAATGAAGGAATGCCCTAGATGCTTCTGGCTGACTCAGCATAAGGTATGGAAAAGACCGGCAAGTATATTTCCTTCTTTGCCTTCTGGAATGGATTCTATTTTAAAGAAGCATTTTGACAGGTTTATGGAGAAAAATGAATTACCCCCTGAATTATGCTTTCATAATCACTGCAAGGGCCTTAAACTGTTTGATAATAAGGATTTAATGAAAGTATGGAGAAGCAATTTTAAAGGGATTTCCTGGACGGATAATAAAGGGAATATAATACACGGAGCAGTTGATAATATACTGGTTAATGGGAAGAAATTGGTTGTTTTGGATTATAAGACAAGGGGATTTCCCTGCAAAGAGGATACTCACGAGCACTATCAGGATCAAATTGATATTTATAATTATTTATTAAGAAAGAATGATTATGAGGATTTTGGGTTTTTACTGTTTTATCATCCTACTGAGGTTCTGGAGAATGGGAATGTTGTTTTTGAGACTAATTTGGTTAAAATGAAGATTGATGTGAAGAATGCAGAGAAAATATTTAAAAAGGCGATTGATTTATTAAATGAGGAGTGTCCTGTTAAAAGTTGTGAATGGTGTGAGGGGAGATAATATGAGTAAAATCTTTTAAGGTAGGTGTAAATAAATGTATAAACTAATTAATTTTGCAATTAATCTCATGGAAAAGGAGAATGTAGATCCAAAGTATTTACCTTCACAAAATTCCACTATTAATCCAACACAAAATCCAGACATAGATCCTGATCAAAATCCAGATATAAATTCTACCCAGAATCCAGACATAAATGATACACAAGATCCAAATTGGAAACAAAATCAATGGAATTTATTCAAAGATACTATTTTGTGGGAATATTTAACTGATGATCAAAAATTAAGATGTAAAGAATATTTAGCTTCCTTATGATTAAAATGGCATTTCAACAACTAACAAAAGAACAAGCAAAAGAAGAAGTAAAGTTTTTAATAGATAAGTATAATAAAATAGTAGAAACAGGGAAAGTAAAGTCCTATAATGAAGAGATGACTAAAAAAGATTTTATTCTTCCTTTGTTTAAATCATTGGGTTGGAGCGTTGAAGATTCAAATGAGGTAACTGCTGAAGAAAAAATATCCAAAAAAAGAGTTGATTATAGTTTCAGGATTAATGGGATTCCAAAATTTTTCTTGGAAGCAAAATCTCTAAAAGAAGATTTGAACAATCCTAAATTTGTTGAGCAAGCTATAAACTATGCTTGGCATAAAGGTTGTACTTGGGCAGTTCTTACGGATTTTGAAAGCGTAAGGATATTTAATGCTGAATGGAAAACTTCTAATCCCTTACAAAGTCATCTTAAAACAATTACCTGCCGAGAATTTTTAGACAGATTTAATGAATTATGGCTTTTATCTAGAGAAAGTTTTGAGAATGAATTGATTGATAAAGAAGCAGAAAAGTGGGGGAAGAAAACAAAAAAGACTTCTGTTGATAAACAGCTTTTGGAAGACTTTACAAGATTCAGAGAATTGCTATCAAAAAACATAACAAAGCTGAATCAAAGCAAGAATATAACAGAAGAAGATTTGGATGAATCAATACAAAGAATTCTTGATAGACTGATATTCATAAGAAACTGCGAGGATAGGGAGATCGAAGCTAAAACTCTAATTTCTAGCGTTAGAGAATGGGAAAGCAATGGTAGTGGACAATTAATTAAAAGTTTGAGAGAGGTTTTTACATATTTTGACAAACAATATAACAGCAAGATATTTGGTAATCACTTGTGCGATGTTTTGGATATTGAAAATGATGTTTTGCATGAAATTATTGAAGGACTTTATTATACAAAAGATAGATCTGTTTCTTATGACTTTTCAGCTATTGAAGCAGATGTTTTGGGTAATATCTATGAACAGTATTTAGGTCATATTCTTAAGAAAAGCGAGAAAAGGGCAAAACTTACAGAAAACCATGCCCATAGAAAAGAACAGGGAATTTATTATACTCCTACTTACATTGTTGATTATATTGTTAGAAACACTTTGGGAGAATTGCTTAAAGATAAAAAAGTAGATGCTGAAAAAATCAGAGTTTTAGATCCTGCTTGTGGTTCTGGTTCATTCTTGATTAAGGCTTTTGATGTTTTGAATGAATATTATAATAAAAAAGAAAATTATGAACAAAAAACATTTGGGGAAGATAATACTACTTATTCAACAAAAGAAAAAATATTAAAAAATAATATTTTTGGTGTTGATTTAGATAAACAGGCAGTAGAGATAGCACAACTTAATCTGTTGCTGAAAATTGCTGAACGAGGACACAGATTACCTTTGCTTCAACAGAATATTCAAAATGGAAATAGCTTAATTGATGACCCAAATATTGCAGAAGATAAAGCATTTAATTGGGATGATAAATTTAAACAAATAATGAATGAAGGGGGTTTTGATGTTATTATAGGAAATCCACCTTATGTTGATATTAAACAATTAGACCCAAAAATTGTTAAATATTTCTTTGGAAAATATTCTACTGTTGAAAACCGAATGAACCTTTATGCAGTCTTTGTAGAAAGATCATTAAGTTTGTTAAAAGCTGGAGGTTATTTCGGTTTTATAATCCCTAATTCTATTTTATATAATGAATCTTATCAGAAAATAAGGGCATTACTTTTAGATAACGTAACACTTCGAAAAATAATAAGACTAC
>JAGVZV010000039.1 GCA_018302265.1 Candidatus Woesearchaeota archaeon
TGTTTTTGGAGCATTGACTACTACTGGAAATTTAAAGGTCTCTCCAGCCGGGATTGATGCTTCTATTGCTGTTTTAAACCAGTCAGCTCCATCACCTTCAAACACTAATTTAATCTTCTCATCTTTCCCTAAAAAATTCTGGACATATACCTCGAATTTAAGGCTACCCCCAATTTTTATCTCTTTATTTCCTCCAGGAACATATAATTTTTGATCTGTTAATCCTATTTTTGATATTTCATCCTGGCTTACCTGGAATGCCTGCTGTGTTGTACTAAGCAAGTTTCCACCAAGGCTTTTGATCCACATTATTCCAAGAGTAAGAAGAGTAACACCCAAAACAATGACAATAATTGTAGTCATAGAAAGTTCAATTGCACCCTTTTTTTTCATCGTATCACCCAGTATTTCAATTCTTTATTTGTTTATATAACTTTTGGAAATGAAATATGGGCTCGGCGGGATTTGAATTCGTGAGTTCTTTTGGAACTGCCCACGACATCCACGGCTTCAGCGTGGTTTGAGATTATTATCCTAAGATAAAATGCTCTCCCGGGCTGAGCTACGAGCCCATATAACCAACGCGTTTTGAAAACTATATAAACATTTCTAATAACAAAATTTAAATAAGAAGTATTCTACAAATCAGTATGTCCAATTATAATTCCAAGGAATCAGAAAAGAAGTGGCAGGAGTTTTGGGAAAAAAACAAGATTTTTTCCTTCAACAAAAAATCTAAAGCACCTATTTACTCTATTGACACCCCACCACCAACTGTTTCAGGGGAGATGCATATAGGTCACGCGTGCTCTTATTCACAGCAGGATTTTATTGCAAGATACAAAAGGATGTCCGGCTTTAATCTATTCTTTCCTTTTGGTACTGATGACAATGGATTGCCGACTGAAAGGCTTGTTGAAAAAACATATGGAATAAAAGCAAAGGATATGCCAAGGAATGATTTTATCAAATTATGCATTGACTTTTTAAAAAAAGAACTTCCACGGTTTGTACAGGACTGGAAAAATATAGGAATAAGCTGCGATTGGGATATAAAATATTCAACAATAGATGCCCATTCCAGAAAAATATCCCAATGGTCTTTCCTTGATTTGTACAAAAAAGGAAGGATTTACAGAAAAGATGCACCGGCAATGTTCTGCCCTGAGTGTAAAACTGGAGTGGCACAAGTAGAAGTTCATGATAAGGAAAGAGATTCTATGTTCAACGATATTATATTTAAAGTGGGAAAAGCAGATATAATCATAGCAACAACAAGGCCAGAATTACTGCCTGCGTGTGTTGCAATATTTTACCATCCTGGTGATTCTAGATACAAACATCTAAAGGGGAAAAAAGCGAGTGTTCCATTGTTCAATTTTGAAGTTCCAATACTGGAAGATATAAGAGCAGACCCAAAAAAAGGAACTGGAATTGTTATGTGCTGTACATTCGGTGATCAGACAGACATGGAATGGCAAAAAGCGCACAATCTTCCGATAAAAATAGCAATAACAGAAGATGGAAAGATGAAGGATATAGCAGGCAATTATAAGGGACTAACAATAAGAGACGCAAGAAAAGAAATAATAGAAGATCTAAAAAAAAATAGTCTGTTAGTATCACAAAAACCAATAAAGCACGTAGTTAATGTTCACGAGCGCTGTGGTACTGAAATAGAATTTATAAAAAGCAAGCAGTGGTTTGTTAAATATCTTGATTTAAAACAAGATATGCTTAAATGGGGTTCTGAACTGGTGTGGTATCCGAATTACATGAAGCATCGTTATAGTAACTGGGTTCGTGGCCTGCAATGGGACTGGTTAATCTCTAATCAGCGTTATTTCGGAGTTTCTTTTCCTGTCTGGTATTGCAAAAAATGTAATGAGCCAATAATCGCAGAAGAAAAACAACTTCCTGTTGATCCGCAAAAAGACAAGCCTTTAATTTCAAAGTGTCCAAAATGCAGCTCAAATGAATTCATTCCTGAAAATGACATACTAAATACCTGGTTTACTTCATCAATGACTCCGCAGATTGCTATTCAGCTGATGGATAAAGAAATGCAAAAAAAATTGTTTCCTATGAACTTGAGGCCGCAAGCACACGAGATAATAACGTTCTGGCTTTTCAACACAATGATAAAGTCCAGGCTACACTTCGGTAAAAATCCATGGAAGGAAGCAGCAATATCTGGATTTGTTACATTGCAGGGAGAGAAGATGTCAAAGTCTAAGGGAAATATCATAAGACCGCAAGAGGTTCTTGAAAAATACGGGGCAGATGCGCTAAGATTTTGGGCTGCGTCATCCAAACTAGGAGAGGACTTTGATTATCAAGAGAAGGATATAGTCACAGGACAAAAAACAATAGTTAAACTATGGAATGCTTACTCATTCATTTCAATGCACCTAAAAGATTTTGATCATAAAAAACCCAAACTTGAGCCCATAGACCAATGGTTATTGCTGAAATTAAATTCCTTAGTCAAAGAATGCACCGGATACTTTGATAAATATGAGTATTCTTTTGCAAAATCAAAAGTTGAAAATTTCTTTTGGAATACATTTTGCGATTATTATCTGGAAATTGTTAAAGACAGGTTATACAACCCGGATAAAAGAGGAAAAGAATCCAGAAAGAGCGCACAATACACATTGTATAATACATTTTTAACAACATTAAAATTATTTGCGCCAATAATGCCCCATATAACAGAAGAAATATATAATGATTATTTCATTAAAAAAGAAAAAGATAAGAGTATCCATATAAGTAAATGGCCAGAACAAGATAAAAAATTGCAAGATAAAAAACTGGAAAAATTAGGAGATAAATTCATCAGTGTTATAAAAGAAATAAGGCAATTCAAGAGCAAAAATAATAAATCACTGAAAGAGCCGGTAACCATAGTATTAAATAACAAGGATTTAAAATTATTTATAGAAGATTTGAAAGCAGTTAGTAATGCTAATAAAATAGATTTTGGCAATAAATTTGAAGTGAGTTTTTAAAACAAAACGTTTATATATATTTTATTCTTCAATTAACTTATGA
The DNA here is from genome assembly GCA_018302265.1 of Candidatus Woesearchaeota archaeon. GTDB lineage: Archaea > Nanobdellota > Nanobdellia > SCGC-AAA011-G17 > JAFCDX01 > JAGVZV01. The sequence goes on from JAGVZV010000039.1 coordinate 3,058, forward strand.
AAAAGATCGTGTTGATAGCTTTATTCTTGATATTGTTGATTATACCTGTTGCTTTTGCATTTACCTTTGGGAATAAGGAGATTTTTTCTTTAAATAAATTACTTAATGATTTCTTTAATAAGCTGACTGGTATACTCAGATTAGTCAAACTATCCAAAATTCAAAACTAATCAATGAGACAACTAATACAACATTAATAACAACAAAATGTGATGGTGGTTGTTTAGCAAATGGAAACTGTATTCCATATGGAACAAGAAATGGACTCCTTGCCAAAATAATTATGAATGTGGTACTAATCTTTGCATAAATGACAAATGTGTTAGTCCAATTAGTCCAAGTCTGATAAATAGAATTATATCATGGTTTTCTAAATTTTTTAGTGGATAGCCATTAACTTTAAATACACCTTTTCTTTACCTTTAAAATGGACCCAAAAGAAAAATATAGGCTAAGGCAGTTTATCATGCAACTAGAAGGTATACGAGGAAGACACACAGAATTAGTTTCTGTTTATGTTCCAGCCGGATATGACTTGATTAAAATAATACAGCATCTTGCACAAGAACAGGGGACAGCTTCTAATATTAAGGATAAAGGTACAAGAAATAAGGTAATTGATTCCATAGAAAAGATGATTCAGCATCTGAGATTATTTAAAAGAACCCCTGCTAATGGACTGGCTGTTTTTGCAGGTGATGTTTCTGACAAGGAAAGTAAAATAGATATAAAAGTGTGGTCAATAGAACCTCCTGAGTCATTAAGCATCAGGTTATACAGGTGTGATCAGACATTCTTGCTGGATCCATTAAAAAATATGGTTGAAGTTAAGGAGATATTTGGATTAATTGTTCTTGACAGAAAAGAAGCAAATGTAGGTCTACTAAAAGGGACGAATATTGTGGATTTATCCCAAATGGAATCGGGTGTTCCTGGGAAAACGAAGGCTGGAGGCCAATCCCAAGCAAGGTATGCTAGACTAAGAGAAGAGGCAACACACGAATTTTTTAAAAGAGTAGGAGGGGTAGCAAATAAAGAATTCTTGGGAAAATCAGAAATAAAAGGAATCTTAATTGGTGGCCCAGGTCCAACAAAAGAGGATTTTATAAACGGTGCTTACTTGAATAATGAAATAAAGCAAAAGATTATTGGAATAAAAGATATTTCTTATACTGGAGAATTTGGCTTGCACGAGTTAGTTGACAAGAGCCATGATTTACTTGCAGAGGAAGAAATATCTATAGAAAAGAAACTGGTCCAGCGATTTTTTGAAATGCTGGCAAAAGAGGAAGAAAAAACAACCTATGGCTATCAGGAGACTAAAAAAGCACTTGCTATGGGAGCGGTTAATATATTACTAATTTCAGACAATTTTAAAGATGAAAAAATAGAATCCTTGGAATTGGAAGCTGAGAAATACAAAACAGAGGTTCGCATTATATCCACAGAAACCAGGGAAGGAAAACAGCTTGCAGAATTGGGCGGAATTGTAGCTATTTTGAGATTCCCGATAAAATAGTAAATTATATAAAGAATTATTCTATTTAAAAAGTATGGATATGCACGGTCTAACAAAGAAATTATTGATAATGTGCGCTGTCACACTATTTTTTGCTTTATTCTTTACTAGCGGAGCCTTTCAGTGGGTTACCGGAAAGGTTTCCGGAACATGCCCAAGATACTGCGTTGATTCTGATGAGGGAAATGAATTTGTTAAGGGAACTATCTATGGATATGATGATAAATGCAATAAATTTGAAAAGACAGACTATTGCTCTGAAGATAACAAAAATCAACTAAAAGAATATAGATGTGATACCCAAGAAAAACAGAATTGGTATTCTGAGATTGTTCTATGTGAACACGGTTGTTTGAGCGGTGCCTGCATAGAGTAAAAGAAAGATTTATATATCTAAAACTAGTAATTCTATTATGGAAACAAGAGACAAAGTAATCTTGGGTCTTATAATTGTTGTTGTATTTGCAGTTGCATTTGCAGCAGGATTGACTGGAAGAGCAGTAACATCATCTTGCTCTGATAGTGATAGAGGAGATTTAAACACCAATGAAATATACGAAGAGGGAACAGTATTGGGAACTTCTGAAAATGATATGCCTTTTGAACGAACAGATTACTGTGTGAGCAATAGCTATCTAAAGGAGTATGGATGTAACAGAGAAAAACCAGCAAAATACGATTCAAGATTAGTAATCTGCGAGAGTGGATGCTCAGCCGGAGCATGTATTAAATAAATAAAAAGAGAAAGATTTATATATACTCTTTTATTTTATTAAATATGGAACTAAAAAGTAAAGTGGTGATACCTTTAGTTTTAATTATTGTAGGATTACTTTTTTATTCATTCAATGCTATTGTTGTTGGTAACCTTACAATTGGAAATTCTATGCGCGGGAGCTGCAGTGATACTGATGATGGTATACCTGGGAGTGAACTTGTCAAGGGAATTGTATCCGGTGAAAGGGATAATGGAGCATCCTTTGAACGAACAGATTACTGTATTGATGCTTATCAATTAAAAGAATACAGATGTGATCTTAGTGAAAGTTCCAATTTTGATATAGGCTCCGAATCCATTAATGGAAATGGAAATGCGATATTCTGCCCAAATGGCTGTTCAAATGGGGCATGTAAAAGGTAATTAGTTAGATTTTTAAATATTCTTCTTTATACTATTTAAAATGGAAAGCCGAAATAAAATAGAAGCAGTTTTATTTACAACTGGGAAGTTTTTGACTGTCAGCGAAATAGCCAGCATGGCCGGAATAGGATCTCCTGGGGTTGTGAAGGAAATACTTGAAAATCTTAAAAAAGAACACGAGTCCAGAGCCAGTGCGCTTGAGATACTTAATGATGGAGAAAGGTGGAAACTAAACATTAAAAAGCAGTATCTATACGTAACAGAAAAATTGTTATCTGATTCTGAAATGGATTTTCCAACCCAGGAAACACTTGCAATAATAGCATATAAAAATCCGAGCAATCAGAGCGAGGTTGTGAAGATAAGGGGCAATAAGGCTTATGATCACGTACATACGCTCAAAGAAGAAGGGTTTATTACTTCTGAAAAATTAGGAAGAACCAGATTACTTAAACTTACCCCCAAATTCTTCGATTATTTTGATGTTGTTGAAGACAGTATAAAACTAAAAGATGAAAATAAATAAGAAATTATTACTAATCTTTTTATTTGTATTTTTGTTTAGACTGTTTTTTGTTTTTCAAGTGGATTATTTTAGTGATGATTCCTCTTATTCCTATGTAAGGCAGTTAAATTATGTAAAAGATAATCTTAAACCCCATTATTTCCGTATCTATTATCATTATTTTCGCTGGTGCCATTTGGTTTAAAGATAATACCCCAACTTATAATATCCTTACTGGTCTTTATTGTGTATCTCTTGGCAAAGCAGATAGTTGATGATGAAAATTCAGCCCTGCTTTCTTCATTACTTGCCGGGTTTATGCCTTTGTCTGTAATAGAGACGCTGAACAAATTATCTATCTACTTCTTGGCTATCCCCCTGATATTTTACCTTATATATTCCATCCATAACATAAAAAATATTAAGCATAAAATTGGGTTCTTTGCATCATCTTTATTAATTTCTTTATTAGACCCAATTTTTGTAATACTAGTGTTTGTGCTATTATTCTATCTGTTATTGTTATATGTAGAAGATATAGAAATATCCAAGCTGGAAGTAAAAACCATACTCATTTTTGCATTCATTATATTTGCTATCAATCTAATACTATTGAAAGATGCCANCATCTTATTGTACAAACTGGATTTTATATACAAGAACATTCCAAAAGCGCTACTTGTAAATACGTTTAAACAATTGAATGTGTTAACTTTAATTTATAACCTGGGCTACATCCCTTTATTATTGGGAGGGGTAGCTATTTATTACGGAATAACAAGACAAAAATCAAAAATAGTCTTTCTTCTTAGCTCTTTGATCCTGATTACATTTTCATTACTTGCTTTAAAACTAATTGCTTTTTACGCAGGATTGATACTTATTGGAATAAGCGCTTCTATACTCTCTGCCTTGACAATAAACAAGCTATTTTTGTACCTTAATATGACTAAATTGTCCAGATACAATTATCTGTTTGTATCAATGTTCCTATTTTTTATTCTATTACTTTCTGTCTACCCTTCTTACAGCGCTGCTGATAGGGTAATATCCAGCACTACAATAAAGGACGAGATAGAATCATTAGTGTGGATTAATACTGATTCGACATCCAGCGATGTTGTGCTTGGAACAATATACCAGGGAAATCTAATAACCCTGTTTTCAGGAAGAAAGAATTTAATGGACACGTCCTTTTTATTCGCACCAGATGTTGCACAAAGATTGATTGATGCTAATGCGATGTTTACTCTGGATTATGAAAGAGCATCCCCTATACTTAAAAAGTACAATATCAAATATATCTTTTTATCAAATATGGCAAAAGACCTATACGGGATTAAAGAATTAAAATATGCTGATTCAAAGTGCCTGGAAAGACACTCTTTTGTTTACAAGGTAATTTGTTAAAATGTTTGAATACTACATATGGGCGGTTTGTTTTGTAACATTATACATTTCAATATTCTGGATTTCTCTCACTCAATATGAAAATAAAGTAGTCAATAAACTGACTAAGCTGCCTTATGTTAGCATAATTGTGCCGGCTTATAATGAAGAAAAAAATATCAATAATGCTCTTAACTCTTTAATCAATCTGGATTACCCAAAGGAAAAGATAGAAATAATTGTAGTTGATGACTGCAGCACTGATAAAACAGTTGATATTGTCAAAGATTATGCCAAACGATTTAAATACATAAAATTATTAATGCACGATAAAAACATGGGAAATGCTGCCCATTCTTTGAATACAGCATTAAAGCACGCAAAAGGAGAATTATTTGCAAGACTTGATGCTGATTCTGTTGTTAGCCCGGATTCTTTGATGAAGGTTGTGCACTATTTCTCAGATCAAAAAGTAGGTGCGGTTGTTAGTCCAATATTACCAATAAAGACAGGGACCATTGTAGAAAAAATACAAAGATTTGAGTATATACTCACAAATTTTATAAGAAATATCATGGCTAAGATATATGTCCTGCATTATACCACTGGAGTTTTAACTACTTATCGTACAGATGTTATAAAGCGGTTGGGCTATTTTGATGAGGATAATATCACTGAAGATCTGGAAATTGCGCTAAGATTAATAAAAAATAATTATACTATAGAATTCGAACCTAACAACATCACTTATACTTATGTACCAGCTACACTGAAAAAATTTTGGGATCAGAGGATTAGATGGTACAGGGGTTTTTTACATAACAGCTGGAAGTATAAGGATATGTTCTTTAATAAGAAGTATGGCCTGCTGGGAACTTTCCAGACCCCATTGAACATATTATTCTTATTTGTGCTTTTATTTTCATTCGCACTATTTGTGTATCAGTTTTTTGATTTGGTTTATAATTTTTTTACTTGGTTGACTGTTACAAAATTAGATTTTTTAAATACCATTCAAATCCCGGATCTAGAGTATCTTGTATTATCTATTAACATCAAGGTTGTATTCCCGATAATTGTAACACTGTTGCTGTCTGTTTACATATACAAAAAAGCCCATAATATGACCAACCAAAAGTGGAAAGTCTCTTTCATTACGCTTATATATCTATTTATTTATCCATTTATCACAACACTTCAGTGGGTATATGCTATAATCTTAGAACTATTCAAGGCAAGAAGAAAATGGTAGCTAAAATAAGAAAGGACATATTCATAACGGTTTTTATAATCAGCATAGCAATATTTTTACTTGGATTTTATATTTCCAGGGTGTGGGATGATCTTAGGATAAATCAGGTAAATGAAGATTTAAAAGACAGCACACTGGATACAATGAGTATTTTGATTGAACAGGAATTTTTAACCCAGTTTAACATAGACGATTGCGCTATCTCTGAATCAAGGTTGTCGTCTATCTCCAAAAATCTATTTGAACTTGGCCAGACACTGATGGAATACGAGAAAAAAGGATTGCTTAAGACAAAAGAATATAGCACACTAAGAAAAGAATATTTTTTGATTGAGGTTAGGGCATACACCAACTTTATAGAATTTACCAATCGGTGTAATCCGAATACTGATATTATACTCTACTTCTATAATACAGAAGAGGATTTATCTGAAAGACAGGGTTATGCACTTGATGCCATTGTTAACAGGGATGATGTTAAAGTGAGGGTATTTTCAATAGATAAAAATTTTGATGACCCAACACTTGATACAATAAAATCATTTTATAACATAACAAAAACACCAACCATTATAATCAATAACAAAATCAAAAAAGAAGGCTTTGTAAGCATATCAGAACTAATTGGCTTAATAAAGCCATAAACACTGTTTTAAATGCTTTTAGGCTTAAAAAAGACTAACGAAAGCTTTAAAAAATATAACTTAAGGCAATTAATATGGAACTTAAAGCTATAGAACAAGAAAAGGGTAAACTAAAAGTAGAACTGATCGGAGAGACTCATACTCTTTGCAATCTCCTAAGAAATGAATTAAATGAGAATAAATCCGTTGAAATAGCCGGCTATCATCTTGAGCATCCCATGGTTAATAATCCAATCTTATTTGTAGAAACCGAGAAAGACGATCCTAAAAAAGCATTATCAAACGCGTGTTCTTCTATTAAGAAAAAAACAGCAGAGTTAAGAAAGGAACTAAACAAATTAAAATGAACAAAGAAGAAGGAAAGGAGCTTCTTGAACTTGCCAGAATTTCTATAACCTCCAATTTCAATAAAAAGAGCATAGCTACTGATAAATTTAAAGAACAGAAGGGAGTTTTTGTTACAATTTATACAAATAATGAACTGAGAGGCTGCATTGGTTTTATATATCCTAATACTAGCTTGGGATTACAGGTGATACAAGCAGCCAGATTAGCAGCATTCCATGATCCGAGATTCCCTCCATTAAAAAAGGATGAAGTTTTTAGGATAGAAATATCTGTTCTGACTAAGCCTGAATTGATAAAAGAAAAAGAAGCAGAAAAAATATTAGCAAATGTAAAAATTGGGAGAGATGGATTAATAATCTCTTACGGAAATCACAGCGGATTATTACTTCCGCAGGTTGCAGTTGAACATAAGATGGGTAAGGAAAAGTTCTTAGCTGCTGTTTGTGAAAAGGCGGATTTACCCGCAAATTTTTGGAAATCCGGAAAATCTGACCTGTACAAATTCCAAGCAGAGATTTTTTCAGAGTAATAAGATTTATAAATAATTCATCTTTAGTATATACAATAAAGAGGTGGTAATAATTAATAAAGATAGAGAAGTCAGTATTTTAGTATTCGCTTTTTTCGTATTTGCATTCTTAGTATTCTTGTTTATGAAACCCTCATTTACTGGCATGGTTGTTGTTGACGGTTTAAATGTAAATAATATTATTCTTGGCAATTCATTAACAGGAACAGTTGCTTTGCAATTTGAGCCTCTAGACGTTATTCCTTGTCTATCTAATGTTAGTGCACTAATAAAAGATTCTTCTTCAATAATAATAAAATCAGATACAATAACTCTTGAAACATTTTTATCGGGTGGGTGTGCTGATCTCCAAACATTTAATGATGTTAATCACGTCTGGACCTGGGAGGGTCAAACAGGAAGAGGGTTTTCTCCTGGAACGCAAGCAATAAACAAGCCTTAGGTATGGATCTGATACAATCGATACTAAATCAAGGATATTCCAAGTTGTTGGTGTATCTACAGATACAAAAAAACCACAAATAACAAGTGTTGTTTTTGTAAATGAAAATGGATCTAAGAATTTTATGAAATCTCAGTATGTCAATTGCTCTGCTTTTGTCAAGGATGATGACAGCGCTTCTGTTTCAGTCAGTTATGTGATGTGGGGAAGTAATTCTTCTAAAACAAGCATGGCTAATCCTGGAACGTCTGGGTCGATAGATTGCAGCGGTAGTGACTGGTCAACTGGAAAAACATGTTCGGTAAAGGATAAAGTAGGAAAAAGCGATATTGGCTACTGGAATTGTACTATAGTCGCATTTGACGGAACAAATTACAATTATAGTAATTCTACTTATATGCTTATGGTAAATTCTCCTCCAAAATTAAAAAAAGCCATAGAAAATATAACATGGAATAAAAACGAGAATAATACAGAATTAGACCTGGATGATTATTTTGAAGACCCAGATGAACAATCGATGAATTATAGTGCCTCAAGTACTTCGTACATTGATATTACTATTAAATCAAATGGCGATGTTACTTTAATCCCCCAGTATAATTGGTTAGGAAACGAGAATGTAACTTTTACTGCAGAAGATGAAAAAGGAGCAGAGACTGAAAGCAATACAGTCAGGCTTGTTGTAACTAACCTATTGAATTGTACCTATAACTGGAATTGTGGGAACTGGTCTAATTGTATTGGGGGGACTCAGACCAGAATTTGTACAGACCTAAACAATTGTTCTATAACTGTAGGAAGACCACCAACATTACAAAATTGTAGTGGTTTGACAGTAACATGCGGTGATGATGGATACTGCAAGGCTGGTTGTATTGGAGGAGACCCGGATTGCTCTTGTACAGATCAGGGCGGTTATCTTTGTGGAGCAAGTATGAATTGTTCATCCACACTCTTGAGTTCTGATTCTGGTGTTTGTTGCAGTGAACCATGCAGTTCTTTAATAAGCACAACAGGAAAATCTGGAACTTCAGGTTTCCTTGGCAGCCAGACAGATAGAATCTTGATTGGAGTTGGTACTATCGCTGCAGTTGTATTCATTGTGGCATTAATAATAATTTTTAATACTTATATGGATAAGAGAAAGGCAGTGGTTGCAGAAGAAAAACCAGCACAAGTAATAGAACAAGCACAACCAAAATCACTGGATATTACACCTGTAAAAATAAAACCAACCAATACTGAAAAAATGAAGGATTATATCGAGCAGTCATTAACAAATAAAGTCCCTATGAGAATTATCAAGGGTGAATTAAACAAAGTAGGTTGGACAGAGTCCGATATTGATAATGAATTAAATATAGCCAGATTGAGGAGTTATATTCAGATAAAACTAAACCAGGGGATTCCAAGAGCGCAGATTGAGCAATCGTTAAGAATGAAGGGTTGGTCTCAGTCCCAGATAGATGAAGCCTCAAAAAATACAAAGGTAAGACCATTGATTTAGTATAGAAAAGCTTTTATACCATCTATTTGTGTAATGAAAAATGTCTTTTAAAGAAATACTAAAAAAGATTTGGCATTTTATATGGAACGATAATAGTGCTGCTTCTTGGATAGTTAATATTATTTTGGCTTTTATCATTGTTAAATTTTTGATATATCCCGGACTTGGATTGTTGTTTGGCACTGGATATCCTGTTGTTGCTGTTGTTTCATCCAGCATGGAGCATAATTCAGGATTTGAATCATGGTGGGAAAATAATAAAGTATGGTACACAGAAAATAATATTACTAAAGACAAGTTCCTGGGATTCCCACAAAAAAATGGGTTCAATAAAGGGGATATAATGGTTTTAATCGGAAGAAAGCCCCTCAATATCAAAGTAGGAGATGTCGCTGTTTTCAAAGGAAGTTTAAAAGACCCAATAATACATCGTGTTGTGAGAATATTCATGGAAGATGGTAATTATTATATCCAGACAAAAGGGGATAATAATGGAGCTTCAAGAAATGACGAATTAAAAATTCCAGTTGATTCTATACTAGGAAAGGCTGTTTTAAGAATACCCTGGCTTGGTTGGATCAAAATACTTGCGTTTGAAGCGATAAATACATTTATAAAATAATGGAGGTTTAAAGAATATGCAATTTTGTCCAAAATGCAGTTCAATTTTGGTTCCTACACCGGAAGGAAAGAAAACAAAACTGGCCTGCTCTTGCGGGTATGTTTCTAATACTAGGGAAGCTGTTATTAAAGAGCAAGTGAAACTAAAGAAACCCGTTGAAATAAAACAAAGAAAAGTAGCACTGCCAAAAACAAAGGCTACGTGCCCAAAATGCAATAATAAACAGGCATACTACTGGACACAGCAAACCCGCGGGTCTGATGAGCCCGAAACAAGATTTTTTGAGTGTGTCAAGTGCACTTATAGATGGCGTGATTAGATATGTATAAAGAGATGCAGGTCAAGAATTTGAGCAATGAGAACAGTTTGGTAGCTGTATCTGGATTTATTGTCAGTAAAGATGAGAGTTCATTTGTGCTGGATGATAAAACCTCCCAGATAGTAATTCTTTCAAAAGATGAAATAAACATAGGCGATTATGTGAGGGTATTTGGCAATCTAATATTCAATGGCAATGAAAAAATCTTACAGGCTGGGATAATCCAGAATCTGAATGAGATTAACAAGGAATTGCACCAAAAACTTCTAAAACAGATATAGAAAGTTTTAAATATGAAATTTATTTCTATTTTATAATGGCAGACCTGTTTTTAATACCTGTAATAACAATAGGTATTGTTCTTGGACTTTATGAATTAATTCTTATCCACAGGGATGAAAATTTTCGTGGATCGCACTGGTTGGGTCATGGATTGCACGCTATAACTACTATGATCATTGCCTTATTTGCAACAATGAACACAGAATATTTTTTAGAGGTAACCGGATTACTTAATTCTGGAATCCCCTTTATCAGCAATGTTCTTCTTGTAAGGATTGCTATAGGTTTAATATTAAATATTAAGATACACGCAACATCGGCTATTATAAAAGGCAGATTATTCGCCGGTGGTTTGGGCGGAAGCATGGCAGAGCACTGGACTCATACAACAATTGTTTCAGCCTTAGTTGTTTTAGCCCCATATCTATGGCCATTTTTAGCCCCATTTGTTCCGGTTTATCTTGGTGGAACAGCTTAAATAAAGTATATAATCCAGTTTGATAAACTTTTTATACACCAGTTTTTTAATAATCAGCATGAAATTAGTATTAAGTGACTCAAGATTCTTAAAAGAACCCATTTCTATAATCTCGGAATTAGTTAATGAGGTTAAATTCAAAATAGATAAAGATAAGATACAATTAGTTGCAATGGATCCGGCAAACGTTGCAATGATAATATTCCAGTTACTAAGTTCAAGCTTTGTTGAATATGAGGTTAATAATGAAGAGATATGCGTTAATCTGGACAATCTTAAAAATATATTAAAAAGAGCAAAATCAAGCGACACACTAATAATAGAACTCGAGAAGAATAAACTAAAAATAACAATCAAGGGAGAGACAACAAGGACATTCAATCTTGCTTTAATAGATATAACTGGCAATGAGCATAAGGTTCCAGAATTAGAGTTTCCTATAAAGATAACAACAAATACAATGTTATTCAATGAAGTAATAGAGGATATGGATGTTGTTTCAGACTCTGTTAATTTTTTATTAAAGGACAATAAATTTGTTGTAAATACAGAAGGGAATTTTAGCAATGCTCATGTTGAATTAATACCCAGCAAAGAGACTGTTATCAAATCCAGCGTGAATGATGCAAAATCCAAATATTCTCTGGAATATTTAAAAAAAATAATCAAAGGAAGCAAGTTAAGCAACGATGTTATGATACAGTTTGATAAGGATTATCCTTTGAGAATTGATTATATGATAAAAGACCGCTTGAGTCTTGCATTCCTTCTCGCTCCCAGAGT
>JAGVZV010000018.1 GCA_018302265.1 Candidatus Woesearchaeota archaeon
ATAATTTTAGGCGCCAACCTCTTTTTATTATTTCTTCAAAATCGTAGATTTTGACTATTGTTTAGCCCGAACCTCAAATTGTAATTAACATCCAATTATCGAATATTTAGTTCTATATTTGATACCCTTTTATAGTTTAACGAAATATTTATATAATTGGGTGTTACTTATATTTCTATGGAAAAAGAGGAAAAAATCAAAAAAAAGAGCATTTATCAAACAGTTTATTACAACCAAGATATCATAAAAAAGCTAGAAGAAGAGTTCTTGCTGAGAAAGTATTCTTACCAGACTGTAAAATTATATTGCAATATTATAAAAAAGTTCTTAGAATCAAATGAATCTCCAAGGGAGTTCTTGTTAAAAAACTCCAACAAAGGAAGGTCTTATACAAGAAGCATATATTTTGCATTAAAATTTTTTTATAAAAATGTTTTGGAACAGGAATTTGAGGAAAGAATACCTCTGGTGAAAGAGAAACCTAAACTTCCAGTGGTTCTCTCAAAAGAGGAAATAAATGAAATGATAAATATAACAAAAAATCTAAAGCATAAATTGGTACTGATGTTTCTTTATTATGCTGGGCTTAGATTGGATGAAGTCATTAATATAAAATGGAATGATATTGATTTTGATAGAAAAATTATACACCTCAAAAAAGCAAAGGGAGAGAAAGAGAGAATAATATTTTTGCATGAAAAGATAAAACAAATGGTGGATGTATATGGAAAGAATAGTGATGGGTTTGTATTTATTTCAGACAGAAAAAAGCAGTACAATAACAGAACAATACAGCAGATAGTCAAAAATGCTGCTAAAAAGACAAAAATTAATAAAAGAGTGAGCCCTCACACGATGAGGCATTCATTTGCAACGCATTTACTGGAAGCAGGGGCAGATATAAGATATATTCAACAATTATTGGGGCACAAAAATCTTCAGACAACTCAGATATACACACATGTTGCAAACAAAGATATAAAAAGGCTCGCAGATTTATTATAAGATGTATGAAATAGTTATTGGAAGGACTGAAGCAGAAAAGAGGAAATTTGGGCTAGACGGAACTATTTTCATAGGAAAAATGTATGTCCGCATGGGTGCTACAACTTCTTTATCAAACAAAGTATTACTGGATGTTGTAAATCCCCACATAATTCTTGTTACAGGTAAAAGAGGTTGTCTCCCGGGGGATCATAAAATATTTACTAATACAGGATATAAAGAAATAAAAGATTTTAATGAAAAGAGTGATAAGATAATGTCATTTAACAAAAATGAATTAGAATTTATATGGAAAGATGCTAAACTCTATGAATATGATATAAAAAAAGAATATCTGACAAAATTGACGTTACAAGATGGTCGAGAAATTACTATCACAGATGAACATCCTTTATTAGTATTTCATAAAAATGCTGTTTTGGTATGGCGTAAAGGTAAGGATTTAAGAGAAGGCGATCTGCTGGTAAATACTACATTTGTTCCGGAAGTTAGTAATGATAAAGAAAGTTTAAGAATTGCTAGGCTACTTGGTTTTACTCTAGCAGATGGAAATATTTTTATTCAAAAAGGAAGATTTAAAGACGGACGTGGATACTGGTATAATGGAACTAAAAAAAGATTAAGAATAGATACCGATTCTGAAAAATCTTGCCTACAAGCTAAGAAAGATATAGAAAAAGAATTCGAAGTTAAAGCCAGATTTGAATGGAGAAAAGATTGCGATTGTGGCAGGGTAACCTCAACTAACAGCAAAGTGGTAAATAAACTAATTGATTTAGGTGTCCCTGCTGGAAAGAAATCTGGAATAATTAGGGTACCAAAAATTGTATGGGAGAGTTCTAATAAATTTAAAGCTAATTTTATTAATTCTCTTTTTTCTTGTGATGGGGGTATCCAAAAAGATGGGATGAGAATTGAATATTATTCAAACTCAAAAGAATTTATGAAAGATCTTCAATTGTTATTATCTCATTTTTCAATAGAATCAAATATTAGAATAAAGCGAAGAAGTGCTGCTCCAGATTATGTAAGTTACCGTTTAGGATTTAGCGACTATACTTCTTTAATTAATTTTAGGAAAAAAATAGGATTTATTCATGAAATCAAACACAAAAAGTTGCAATTGAAAAAATTTAATTTACGCAAAAGAAGGATGTCTGTTAAATATATTGGAGATGATCTGGTTTGTTCTAGAATAATTAAATTAGAAAAAGTAAATGATATAAAAAAGGTATACGACTTAGAAGTACCAGAAACTCACTCATTCATCGCAAATGGTATAATATCCCATAATTCTGGAAAGTCGCACACTCTCGGAGTTATAGCAGAAGAAATTTGTAATCTGCCCGAAGAAATCTCTCAAAATTTATCGGTATTGATTATTGATACTATGGGAATCTTCTGGACAATGAAATTTCCGAATGAACGTGAAGAAGACCTGCTGAAACAGTGGGATTTAAAACCAAATTCAATAACCCGGGCAAATGTGTTCATACCAAAGGGTTATTTTGATTATTACAAACAGCAGAAATTCCCCTGCGATTTTCCATTTACAGTAAGTCCTTCAGAACTATCAGCGATAGACTGGTGCTCTGTATTTAATATCAGTTCTCTTGATGTGATAGGGATACTGATAGAAAAAGCAATTGATAAGTTACAGGAAACAAAGGGGAAAAGTTATGATATTATTGATATAAAAAATGAAATTAAAAAAGATACAAAATCAGAGGAAAAAACAAAAAATGCTCTGGAAAATCTGTTCACAAATGCAGAATCATGGGGTTTGTTTGACAAGAATGCAACTCCAATAAAGAATATAATAGATCGCGGTAAAATTTCTATTATAGACATCAGCGTTTACAAGGATTGGAACGTCAAGTGTTTAGTTGCTTCATTATTATCAAAAAAATTAATGCTTGAAAGAATGGTTGCGCGCAAGCTTGAAGAACTAAAAGATATAGAAAAGGGTTATTCATATTTCTTTTCAGGAGAGTTAGCTAAAAAAGAACAGATGCCACTAGTTTGGATTCTGGTAGATGAAATGCACGAGTTCTTGCCTAGGGTTGGTGTAACTCCTGCAACAGATGCATTTGTCCAATTGCTGAGGGAGGGGCGTCAGCCTGGAATTAGTTTGATAATGGCAACACAGCAACCTGGGGAGATCCATGGTGATGCAATAACCCAATCAGACATTGTAATAAGCCACAGAATAACTGCAAGAAGGGATATTGAATCGCTGAACAATATAATGCAAAGCTATGTTGCAGCAGATATTATGAGATATCTAAATGAACTTCCAAGAATGCCTGGATCAGCTATTATTTTAGATGACAATTCAGAAAGAATTTATCCTATGGGTGTAAGACCGAGATTCAGTTGGCATGGGGGAGAATCTCCAAAGTCATTGCGTGTGAAAAGAGAAGAATTAGTTGAACTAGGATTATAATTCTTGGTATAGATCAGATAATTTTTTATATTCTTCGTCTTTAATTGCATTGATTATATCATTAATTAATTTTAATTCATATTTTATAGATTTATCTCTGTTAGGGTATAATTTCTCTTCCATTATACACAAAGAAGATAGCATACCGGCTATTTTTTTTGAAGTTTTAGAATATCTTTTAATTTCCGCTTCTTCATTTCTGTTTGCAGAATCTATAAGCAAGAATAAAATATCTTTAAGTAATTTGACTAATCTTAATTTATTTTCTTTTAATCTTTTAATTGTTATGTTTTCCATTAGTCCCCCCCAATTAAATCAGCTGCACTAGCTCCTATAATAGCCGGTATTGAAATACTTGCAACTTGCTTGTATATCAAACCAAGATCTAGTGCTCCAAAACCAAGTTCAACATTAATTATTCCATATAAAGAAAGAACTATAAAAATAGCAATGATGGATATACCATAAATAAATAATACTCTCACTGGGAAGAATCTTATAAATGTTGTCTCCTTTACTTTTCTAAATCCGGTTGCATACATGAATATTAATCCTAAAAGAAATGCTGATATCAGCAAAACAGTGGCTCTTGCGTAACTGAATGATGATTCTTCTGCTACTCTTGCTCCTTCTAAAAATGCATAATGGGAAACTATACCAATAAAGGCACCTATCATACCTTTACCAACGTCTTTTATTGTTATCTTAGTCAGAGGATGTGAACCGACTTCTTTTCTTATCTCTCTTTCAAACTGCTCTATCTTTTTTAGTTCATCTTCTTCACTTGATAGTTTTTTCAGCTGTTGTTTTTCTAATTGAATTACCTTATCCTCTTCCTTTTCAAGAACTTTTTCCTCTTCAGCGCTCTTTTTTTCCAGTTTAATAACCTGATCTAATTTATTCTCTATTCTAGAAATCCTGTCTTTGCTCTTTTTTTGCATTATATCAAGAAATTTGCAGAATATTTAAAGTTTGGGGTCAGCAGCTACTACCATCAGCATTACTTGCGTAAGCTAGGGTGTTCACAATCCTTCATTCCCCAAGTGTATACTGCAGAATATAGTTTATAAGGTTTTCTAATCAATCTTTGGCCTGTGACTCTTCAAGCCAAAAATAACCTGTATAATTCCGACAAAGATTATTATGAAGTGCAATAATCTATCCTCAATGGTTGGAAGTGCACTAAAATTACCCTGGATGAATGGATAGATTCCTACAAATATTATAAATAATCCAAAAAGTAGATTCATTAATTTTATTAAACCCCAATCAAGCGATATATACATATTTTACCAAAGAATAGTTAACATTTAAATCTTTCTTTTCAGATCCAAGCAGATTCTATAAATTCTTGGTGCATAAGCACCGCATTTTGTTAATTTAACACTAAATTTTTTGGAATATTCTCTTTTTAATATATTAAAACTCTTTTCATCTGAAAATAGGTATAAATGAATAGTTCCGTTCTTTTTTAAATACATTAAAGCGAGATTTATATATGATTTAGATTCCTTTGGTAGGGGCATTATAATCCTATCAAATTTTTTTCTTAGTTTTTTTATTTCTTTGCTAACATCCCCCTTGAACAAATGAATATTTGAAAATCTGTTTATTCTTACATTTTCCAGGGCATATTTATGCGCGATAGGATTTATTTCTATACCATAAACTGATTTTGCTTTTGAATGTTTTGAAATAACAAGATTATAAGGCGCAAGTCCAGAAAACATCACAAGAATATCCTCATTTTTCTTGACTAATTTTGCTATCCTCAATCTCTCCTGGCTTAGTCTCGGGCTAAAATAGCATTTTTTGACATCCAGTTTGATGTTGACTCCATTTTCCCTGTGTATTGTTTCTGTCCTATTTTCTCCTGCTAATATCTTGATATTTCTTGTTCTGTACTTTCCTTTGTAGATATCCGCTCTTTTAGCTACAACCTTGATGTTGGAGTTTAATTTTAATAATTCATTGGCTACCTGCTTTTCTTCTTTATTTGTTAATTTATCCTTTATCTCAAATATAAGTATATCCCCTATTATATCATAAGATTTGGGTAATTTCATGGTATATTGAGAAAGATAATATTTATATAGTTTTATTCCAAGATTAGGATATGCTTAACAACCAAAAAAAGAGTTTGATAGTAGGTTCTATTCTAAGCACATTTTTAACCTATCTTCCAAGGGTTAATGCACAGACAGAAGAGGTTGTTGGTGCTGTTGGAGATGCATTAGGATTAGCATTAGGTCTTATTGGAGGGATATTTGATGTTCTTTTATCAAATATAAAAGATAATCCGATTCTCGTTAAAGGAATGGTGATCATATTCTTCGGAATATTCTTTTACAGTGAATTAAAGGAACTAAAACCCTTCAAGGAAAAATCTGGATTAGCTGGTTTGCTCTCAGTTATAATTTCTATCATTATAGCATACTGGTTCCCAAAGACATTATCTGATGAGATGTTTTCAAGCAATAGTTTGTTTATGGGTTTTATTGGAGGTGCATTTATACTCTTACTGTTTAAGTCAGATTCCAGAGTAAGTCATGCTGCAAGGGGTATTGCATATACTGCCCTGATGGTATCTTTTGCTAGGTTGAGTGTTATTGTATCAGGAATAATACAATTTATAGCAGCGGGATTTGTTATAATCACTTTGGCTTCAATGTTTTATAATTTTACTAAGATTGGTAGTGGTGTTGGACCAACTGTTGGAGAATCTTGGGGATGGTTAAAGGGACTTAGAAAACATAAACCAAGCTTACCTAGTGGAGGCAGAGGGGGTGGTCAACAAAGTCCGTCTACTGGAAGAGTTGGTGAAGAAAAATTTGATGCTGATAAAGAAGCTCGAATAAAAATGGATATTGCGCAGTTAGAATTCGTAAAGGAGGCCTTAAGTAAGTTGCTGGGGCAATCAAAAAAGTTAAATCTTAATATTCGGCCAGAAGGATTTGATGAAAAAAAGCTTGATGTGGGTTTACAAATTATAAATATTATTCACACCTCATTTGAAGAAAGGATGGTTAAAACATATTTATACCATTTCCATCATATAGGGTTGGACACTGTTTTAAGTCAGTTTGATGCCATTTTTCAGAGTTATAGAATGAAATTGATTGGATTAGGAACTATGCTCCCTGAAAATAGGATAGCAAGTCTTAATGAGCATAGGTTAGCATATGAAAGCGAAGCCAGAATTATTACAGACCTGTTAAACAGGATGATTCATGAAATAACAAACCTGCAAAGAGTACTTTCGCAACAGAATAAATAAGGTTTATATAGTTTTATTTCCAAGCTAATTTATGCATAATTCAATGAAAAAGAGTTTGATACTTTTAAGCATTGTTAGTTCTATTCCGGTTGTTTACGCTCAAGAAGAGATATCTGGAGTTTTTGGAGAAACAATCCAGTTATTCCTTAGTCTTATTGAAGATATTTTTACAACTGTCCTTGATGCCTTGAAGAGTGACCCAATTTACGGAAAGATGTTCATTGCAGCATTTATGGGGATATTTTTTTATAGTGAACTAAAGCAACTGGATGTTTTCAAGAAGAATATAAAATTAGCCGGATTCGTTGCTGTTTTAATATCGTTAATGGTCGCATTCGGGTTTCCAGAATCAGTGATTGGCTTATTATTTTCTGAAACAACCCCTTTTATTGGTTTTGTAATTGCCGGATTTATTTTGTTAGTTGCTGGGGATAGGGGCAACTGGAGTCATACTGCGAGAGGTATTGCATTCATTGCTCTTATGATGTCGTTTGGAGCGATAATCAACTTATTTCCAGCTTGGGCGCAGGTGATAATTGCTGGTTTTGTAATTGCTTCTTTAGTATCTGCTGTATACAGCTTTACTAGAATAAAAAGCTCTTCAGAAAGGAGAGTAAAAACATATCCGAGAAGTATAGAAGATTATAAAACAGAAGTGGAAGAAGAACCTGAAGAGCGAAGAGATGATGAAGAGGTCATTGAAAGAATAATAGAAGATGTGGTTGAAGCCAACCCTCATGTAAATGATAAGGATATTGCAGACTTTTTAACTAAATCCACAGGCAAAGAAATAAAACCCAGTGAAGTAAGATTAGTAAAAGAAGGGAAGCCCATACCCAAAAAAGAGAAGAGAAAAGGACCATATAAAAAGGCGACTCTTGATAAATTAGAGAAAACCAATTTAAGTAAGATTGTAGAAGGACTAAAAAAGAGCATTGAAAAATTAAAGAAGATATTTTTACTGGACAAACCCGAGTACAGAGTAGATGAACAAATAGGGGACGTTAAAGTAATAGATAATGCTATTGCCTTGGTTAGTGAAGCATTAGGAAACATAACACAGAGGGAAGTTGAACTGGTTGAGCTTATAAAACATCCGAAATTAGATTCTTATTTATATTATATATACCTAAACCTAAGAAATTATAGGGACGCTTTGTCAAAAATTCCGAAAAATAGTACAGAAATAGCAAGGGAGTATATCAAAAAAAATAAAGCAATTGTAAGTTACAGGGCGATATTGGTGATATTAACTAGAGATTTTATTAAAAAGATTTACGAATTATGATTTTACCTGACCCACTTTCCTAACCCAGACTGATTCAAATCATTGTTAGTTATTTTCTTTAGAGTATTACTGACTCTTTCCTCGGAAAAATCATGTTTATCAATTAATAATTTTTTAATTTTTTCCTCATTAACAGGTTTCCAATTTAACTGATAGTTTTTCATAACAGGCATTGATTTGAAGACAGCATAAATCTCCTTCCAGTTAAAATCAGCCTTTACTTCCTTGAAAAGTTTATCAAAGTTTTTATATTGCTGCACTAATCTTAGTGCATTCTTTGGTCCTATTCCTTTTACACCTCCGGGATTATAATCAGTTCCTATTAAAATACCTATAGCAAGCAATTGATCCTGTGTTATTTTCAGATGTTCCAGATTCTCTTTTAAATCAATTAATTGTGGTTTTATCCAGACATAAGCACCGCCAGGTAATTTTCTCTTTTGTGCAAGAGTAAGATTTTGTATTGATTTCGGAGAACCGAATAATAACGAATCATAATCCTGTGAACCCACAGCAAAAACATCTCCTCTCTCACACATGAATGCTGATTGCGCATCTGATTCTGAAGGGGATTGTATCACAGGCAGTCCAAGAGCAGATATTAATTCTTTTGATTCGCTTATGATCTCTGGAGTCAATCTTACAATTTGTTTGGAATATTTTAAAATATCTTCTTCTGATTCTTCCTCTTTAGCTAATTTTAATTTTGATTCGGCTATTCTCTTTCTGTGCTCTCTTTCCTCTCTTTCTTTTAATTTTAATAATGGTGGTTTTCCATCAAAGACATAGCATATCTTTATTCCCTTTTCAATTAGATTGGCGCTTCTTGAGAAAATCCCAACTAAATGTGAAGTTACTTGTCCATTCTTATCCATCAATGGAGTTCCATCCAGCTGTCTTATATTGCTCAAGAATTGGTAAACAACATTCGAGAAATCTATTGCTATTCTCTTATTTTTCAGATCATCAAAGGATATGTCCTTTTTTATTATTATATCAGCTAGTTTAACTCCCATCTCTTCTTGCCACAACAATTCTATAACCCCTTGTTATCTGTTTTTTCTCAAATATAAAATTGTTATAAAATGAATACCCCCCAAATTCTGTTTGTATCCTCTCTAGTATCTGATCTGCAAATTCATTAGGCATGTCATCTGGAGTCTCTGTTCTAGCTGTGTCATTTCCAGTTTTGATTGGCTTTTTTTTCCGATAATGATAATAAAAAGTATAATTTAGTTTGTGCCTAAAACTTTCATCTCTTTCGGACCTAAAATCGTCTATAATTTCAATATGGTAAGGCAGCCCAACAATTGTTCCTCCACTAAATTTTTCCTTAAGTATCTCTAAGCTCCAACCTACTGGATCAAATACCATACTAACAAAATGGTCAAAGGATATATAATCTTTTCTATGATAATTCTTATAAACCAGTTGATAATCTAAAAGCATGATTAAAAATATTTCTTTGGATCATGGTTGGTACTACCATTATAGAATCCATACTTTAAAATCAGGTAATTTATGCAATAAGTTTGATAGTTTAACTGCTTACCTAGAAAATGTATTCAAGGAGTGCCCGAATGATTATTTCAGGGGAAATGGACTACGTGGATCAAAGCTGAATTTCAATCTCAATCTTAAAATACA
This sequence comes from Candidatus Woesearchaeota archaeon, assembly GCA_018302265.1. Classification (GTDB taxonomy): domain Archaea; phylum Nanobdellota; class Nanobdellia; order SCGC-AAA011-G17; family JAFCDX01; genus JAGVZV01. Next base: position 9,664 of record JAGVZV010000018.1, read on the forward strand.
TCATCTTGACACGCACGAGGTATGCGAACTGGCAAAAGAAGCGCTTAGGATAGATACAGAAAAGACAGAACACACAAAAATAGAAACATTTTTTTTAGAAAAGGATAATAAAACCATTGCTTCAGAAGTTCCGGTATGGATACATCCGGAAGAATTGGAAGAATTCAGCGATTTAAATCTAAAAGAGGTTATGACAGGACATATTGATCTGCTAAGAATAGAAGATGGGAAAATATGGGTCTGGGACTTTAAACCAAATGCAGCAAATGAAAAATATGCCTCGACCCAGACTTATTTTTATGCTTTAATGCTCTCAAAAAGAACTAATATTTCCTTGAAAAACTTCAGATGCGGCTATTTTGATACTAATAATGCATTTGTGTTTATACCAAAAATAGAACAAGTTTTATAAATTTTGTTTACTTTATTATACTGATGAAAGTTAAATTCTATCCCCTGGATATAGATTACACGGATTGCATAAGAATATTCGGAAGAACAAACACTGGAAAGCGGATTCTTGTGCTGGATGACTCACTAAAGCCGTATTTTTACGCTGTTGTAGACGATGTAAAAAATATAAACAAGCTAAAGGAAAAAATAGATTCTGTAAAAGAGGAAGATAATTTTGTTGTTAAATCTGAGATAGTGGATAAAAAACTAATAAAGGATAAAGTAAAGGCACTAAAAATATTTGTAAATTCACAGAATGCAATACCTGTAATAAGCGATAAAATAAAGGAATTTGGCATTAAAAAAAGAGTTGAAACAGATATACAATTCTACAAGAAATATTTAATTGAAAAAAACATTACGCCACTGACACTATGTGAAGTGGAGGGTGATGAAAGAAACGATCCTGATCTTGGACTTGTGATAGAGGGAGAGGTAAAGCAGTACAGCGAAGAAACAATAAAGCCAAAAATACTAGGTTTTGATATAGAGGTTTATGCATTCTCAGCTATAGAAGATAGTGCTCATCCCATTATTTCTCTTGCCCTTGCAGGAGAGAATTTCAAAAAGGTCATTACATGGAAAAAATTCAGTAATGCTCCAGAATATATGGAATTTGTAAAGAACGAGGCAGAATTGATAACAAAATTTAAGGACATTTTAGATGATTACAAGCCGGATTATCTTGTTGGCTATTATTCGGATGGTTTTGATCTGCCTTACATAATGCAAAGGACACAGAGATACGGATTATTCTTGGACATTGGTCTTGATGGAAGCCAACCAAAGATTTCCAGAGGAAATAATGTTACTATTAAAATAAAAGGGCTTGTTCATCTAGATATTTTACAATTTATTAAAAAAATAATGTCTGGCTCTTTAAAACTGGATTCTTATGGTCTTGATGTTGTATCAAATGAATTACTAAAAGACGGGAAAAAGGAATTTAATATGAGAAAGATGGCTAGCATGTGGGATAACGAAGAAATAAGTGCTATCTCAGAATACAATTTACAGGATGCTGTTCTAACTTACAAATTAACTGAGAATTTACTGCCTAATCTGCATGAATTGGTAAAATTAATCGGAATGCCCTTATTTGAGATAAGCAGAATGTCTTATGGTCAATTAGTTGAGCATTTTTTAATGAAAAAAGCAAAAGATTTGGATAATTTAATACCAAACAGGCCATTGCATACCGCAATATCTGAAAGAAGAATGCAAACATACCAAGGAGCATTTGTAATGGAGCCAGAGCCAGGATTTTATAAAAATATGGTAGTATTTGACTTCAAATCTCTTTACCCCAGCATTATAGCAACAAAAAATATATGTCCTTCAACTATAAATGATAAAGAAGGAAATAAAAGTCCAGAAATTGAAAATAAAAATTATTATTTTTACACTAAAGAAAAAGGATTTATTCCTCAAGTTATAGAAGAATTAATAACAAAAAGAAGTAAAGTACGTGAACTGCTGAAAAAAGATAAAAATCCAATTCTTGAAGCAAGATCTTATGCTCTTAAAACTGTAGCTAATTCGATGTATGGTTATATGGGATTTTTTGGGGCAAGATGGTATTCTAAAGAATGTGCATCCTCAATAACTGCCTGGGCAAGAGAATATATACAAGACCTGATTAAAAAAGCAGAGAAAGAAAAATTCAATGTAATTTATTCAGACACAGATTCAAGTATGTTAGAATTAGGGAATAAAACAAAAAAGGATGCTCTAGATTTCTTAGGTAATTTCAATAAACAACTTGGGGGAGTAATGGAATTGGGACTGGAAAATTTCTATCCGAGAGGAATATTTGTTTCAAAGAAATCAGACGAGTCCAAGGGAGCAAAGAAAAAATATGCACTGATAGATGAGAATAATAATATCAAAATTACTGGCTTTGAAACCGTTAGGCGTGACTGGAGCAAGCTAGCACGAGAAACACAAAAGAAAATACTAAAAATAATTCTTGAAGAAGATAATCCAAAAAAAGCTTTTAACTATGCTCAGGAAATAATAAAAAAATTAAAGGACAAGGAAATAAAAATTGAGGATCTAATAATACAGACTCAATTAAAAATGGATATTGATAGTTACGAGCAGATAGGACCCCATGTTGCTGTTGCCAGAAGAATGCGGGAAAAAGGATATAATGTTACTTCTGGGATACCAGTCTGGTTTGTAATTATAGAAGGCAAAGGTATGATACGAGACAGGGCAAGATTGCCTGAAGAATGCAAAGAAAAGGATTATGATACAGATTATTATATTAATAACCAGATAATTCCTGCTGTTGAAAAGATCTTGGAAGTATTTGGATATAAAAAGGAAGATTTATTAGCTGACAAGAAACAATCTAAATTAGGTGATTTTTAGATATTTATCCCATATTTTCTTATCTTTTTTATTATTCCATATTTTTCTTGTAGATTTTTCGATTAAATTAATCCAACCTTGTTTTTCTTTTTTTAAATTTAATTTAGAAATTATCATTTTTATAAATTTAATGAGTCAATACAGGAACAGAAATTGATTGTTTTTGTTTCAAATATTTATTTTTAATCATAACCATTTCTAAATTATTTATTGCTTTTACAATCTCTGAATTGGTGTTTAATCTGTATATTTCCGCCATACCTATCTTTTTGGTCTTAAATATAATTCCCTGTTTTATTAAGATATTAAAGAACTTATCTAAAGTTACCCTTGAGATGCCTGTTTCTCTAGCTATATCACTTTTAGTAAAGTCAAAGATATAGTTATCTAACAAAAAGTCTATAATCTTTATAAAAGGACTTTCTCCCAAGTTTTGAACAAATAATGATGCCATATAAAACTATAGAATATAACTTCTATATAAACCTTTTGTTATTGTACATTTTAGATGTTTTGATTGTATAAAAAATGTACAATTTAGTAAAGTTTATAAACTTAAGAATTATATTTGAGCATGGTTCCAGAAGGAAAAATAACCGATGAACGGTTAAAAGCCTTTATTTTGCGCAGATTGTTAAGAGAGGGCAAGCCTATAGATTTTGATAAGCTAAAAAAGAAGCAAATTCATAATGAGCCTATTTCAAATAAAAGATGGGAGGACTGCATAAAAGAACTTCAAAACAGGGGTTGGGTGTTTATTAAGACAAGCGCTTTTGCAGGCAGTTTTAGGGTTCAATTAATAAATAAAGATATAGCAAATATAATTGAATATGTAGACGAGCACTGGCAGGAAAAATGAAAAGGATTTTTATAATTCATGGGTGGGGTAGTTCTCCTAATGATGATTGGATTCCATGGTTAAAAAAAGAACTAGAATCAAAAGGATTTAAAGTAGAAACTCCTTCAATGCCGAATACTAATGAACCCAAAATAGAAAAATGGATAAATCATTTAAAAAAGATTGTTAAAAATCCCGATAAAGATACTTATTTTATTGGACACTCAATTGGTTGTCAGGCAATTTTAAGATATTTAGAAAGTCTTGATAAAAAAATTAAGATTGGTGGTTGTATATTTGTTGCTGGTTGGTTTAATTTAATACCCGAACCAATAGAAGAAGAGGGTGAAACTGAAATTGCAATACCCTGGATAGAAACTTCAATGGATTTCAAAAAAATAACATCACATACAGATAAATTCTTGGCTATATTTTCTGATAATGATCCCGTTGTTCCTTTAACAGATTCGAAATTATTCAAGGAAAAATTAAAAGCCAAAGTTATTATAGAACAGGATAAGGGACATTTCAATGCAATTGATGGAGTAAAAGAACTAAAAATAGTAGTGGATGAATTATTAAAATGGTAAGCGAAGATTTCATAAAAGCAGGAAAGATTGCAGCACAAGCAAGAGAGTATGGTAGAATGTTAGTAAAGGAAAATGCTTCTATTCTTGAGATAGCTGAAAAAATAGAGAATAAGATTGTTGAATTAGGTGGAAAAATAGCATTTCCTGTAGATGTTTCATCCAATTTCATTGCAGCGCATGATTGTCCATTATTCAATGATCCAAGATCACTAAAAAAGGGAGATTTGGTAAAACTAGACTTGGGAGTTCATGTAAATGGCTATGTGGTTGATACTGCCTGTACTGTTGAGGTTGGTGATACAAAACATGCTGAGATGATAAATGCTGTTGAAGAAGCTCTTAAAGAGGCAATTAAAATATTTAAACCAGGGACAAAAATAGGGGATGTAGGAGCAAGAATTGAGAAGGTTATAAAGGATAAAAATTTCAGCCCTGTAAGAAATCTATCCGGCCATGAAGTGGGGCATTATTTAATACACGCTGGATTGACCATCCCAAATTATAATAACGGAAATCAGACAGAACTGCAGGAAAATCAGGTGTTTGCCATTGAACCATTTGCAACAACAGGTGATGGAATTGTTATTGAGGGAAAGCCTGCTGAAGTCTATGGTATGATAAATGAAAAGCCTGTCCGTGATGATAATGCAAGAATGATACTTGCATTCATTAAGGAGAATTATAAGACGCTTCCATTTGCAAAGAGATGGATTGCAAAGAAATTCAATATGCTGAAAACAAATCTTGCTCTGACTTCAATGGAAAGGGCTGAAATAATAAAGCAATATTCCCAGTTGGTTGAAAGGACAAAAAAGCCGGTTGCACAGGCCGAGCATACAGTAGTAGTTGCCGAGAATCCAATTGTTTTGACAAAATAAGATTATCTTTAATATAGGTTATACCTACATTTTGTGTAAAATAGAAATATTTATATATATGTAGGTATAAGTTATTCTATGGTAAGTATAAACAAGAAAGTAGTAGGAAATCAAACCTATTATTACTTGGAACACAGTTTTAGAAACAAAGGAAAAGTCCAGAAGAAAGAACTCTATCTAGGAAGAGAAATACCAAAGAATATAGAGGAGATGAAAAAGAAATTTATTTTTGATTTGTATAAGGAAAAATGGTTCAAAACATTTGAAATAATAAGTAAAAATTATTCTAAAGAAGAAAAATTAATGCCCAAATCATCAAAGGAAAAAGAAATAGAAAGTTTCATGATTAAATTTACTTATAATACGCAGAGAATAGAAGGAAGCAGGTTAAGCCTGAAGGATACTGCAAATCTGCTTGAAAAGGGGATAACTCCAAGAGAAAAACCAATTAGGGATATAAAAGAGGCGGAAAATCATAAAAAGATTTTTTATGAAATGTTCGGTTATGAGAAGGATTTATCCCTTCAAATAGTGCTTTATTGGCATAAAAGATTATTTCAGGATATAAAAGAAGATATAGCGGGGAAAATTAGAAAGCACCAAGTTATGATTTCCAGGAGCAGATTTGTTCCTCCTACGCCTGTTGAATTGGATATTTTGCTGAAAGAATTTTTTAATTGGTATAATCAAAACAAAAACAGGCTTAATCCTGTGGAATTGGCTGCGCTTGCGCATTTAAGATTTGTGACAATACATCCATTTTCGGATGGGAATGGAAGAATATCAAGGTTAATGATGAATTTTATTTTAAAAAAGAAGAATATGCCCATGCTGGATATTACTTACACAAACAGGAATAGCTATTATAACGGGCTGGAAAGAGCTCAAACCAAGAAGAATGAATTGATATTTTTACAGTGGCTTTTTAAAAAATATATAAATGAAAATAAAAGGTTTATATAAAAGCAAGAATCGAAACAGTATTTGATAATCAATTACTAACCTTAT
>JAGVZV010000019.1 GCA_018302265.1 Candidatus Woesearchaeota archaeon
TTTAGTTATAATGCTTTTTTCCGATCCATTAAAAAATTCTCTTATTCTAAATTTATTATTTTCTGGTTTGTTTATATTTTTCTGGTATCTAATTTATAAAGTTATAAAATCAATTTACTATCTTTTATTTGTTTTTCTTATGTTTTAAATTAGATATACCGTACTTTTTAAAGTTCTTTCTGGCTTGATTTAATGATACCACATTAGCCCCACCACTAAAATTATGGTCTCTAAATTGAACAGGGTCGTCTTCCCACCAACAGATATCACAAATATCATAAGTTCCTGTAGGTTTTTCATCTAAAGTTTTATTACCACAACAAGGACATTTATATTTCAACTTTTTCATTTTATTAAGTAGTAGATTTAGTTTTTTCTTAATAATTATAATTTTCTTATCAGAAATATTATGCCCATATTCGGAATAATCATCTAAAAAATAAACCATTTCAATACTATCTTTTAAATCATTGTCGTTAATAGCATCATCTTTTATGTCTTCTAATTTCATATGTTTTGCTACAAATTTATTCATTTTTATAGATATTACATTTCTTTTAGTTTTATTTGATTCCAAAAATTTGTTAAAATATATTAATAGTTTTTGTACAAATTCCTTTTTCTTCATTCCTTTCTCACCTTTTGAATTTTAGATATAAATAAAGTAGTATAAATATCCATACAACCCAAGAGTATAAATTTTTAAAACCTAAAAAAACCTCTAATATTTCTGCTATTTCAAAGGTTATAAAAAAAGTAATTATTAAAACTAATGGGTAGATATCCAATAAATTAACGTTTTTAATTTTTACAAAACCCATTTTTTTGATATTTATTCCTGCACTAAAATATAAGTATAAATATATAATTAAAATAGTTATTAAACCAAGTAAAGATAAAATCTGTAAAGTAAGAAATGAAGTTGTCTCTCTATTAAATCCAAAATTAAAAGTTATAAAACCATATAGATTAATCAAAAGTATAGTTACAAAGAAAGTTAAAAAAAATGTTATTTTCAAAAATCTAATATATTTATTATATCTTTCAGGTATTTTATCAACACCTTTAATTTTATTTCTAAGAATAGATAATATACAAACAAATGTAAAAATTGCAAGATAAATAGTAACCATCAAAAAGAGTATATAGTCCATTGAAAATATTTTACTGATTGCAACACAAATAATGATTATTCCAAAAAGTATAGCTGTCTTCTCCCATTTCTTTGGTTTATCTTCTTTTAGCCAGTTTTTCATTATTAATATCTATCACATAATCCTATATGTTTTTCATAAACTTTATTACAAAGAGACGCCTCTTTCAATCTTTCTGCAGATAATTCATAACATAATTCTTTACTATTCTCCTTTTCTTTCTCACATTCTCCACTTGCCAACATTAATAGAACACCATATCCAATACACTTTGCTTTATTTTCTTCTTCAAGTTTGTCACAAATGCTAAAACCCTCTCCTCTTTCAATAATATTTGTATAACAAAAATCAATATTTTGTTCTTCTTTGAGATTTTCACATACACTTGTGTCTTTTAATTCAATTCCAACCATAGTATAACATATGGTTCTATTTGTCACATCAGTTATATCATATTTTTCACATAAACTAATATTATTTGTTTCTGCCTCTTCATTTACTAATTTAATAAAATCTTTTTCTGACTGATTAAGAATGTTTCCAAAAATAGTGCCCCCAAAGAATTTAGCAAGGCTAATTTTTTCTCCATTTATATCAACCCAAAGATTTTTATCTTTAAATTCACAAAAAGTATAAAATAGAATTATACTCGAATTATAATTTGGATGTTGTGATTCTATTCTTTTTATAGTCTGAATAACTTCATCATTAGTTATAAGATTTTTATTATTTGAATTTTCTTCAATTTTAAATTCCTTAGATAAGTAGTCTTTATAATTTTCATCATATTTGTATAATATTATTGTAGATAACTTCCTTAATTCGCAATCATTTTTATTAAGATTTAATTTTATAATATTAGTATCATCTACACTTGGTTCTTTGTCTATAAAAGAATAAACTTTTATTAAATCATAACTTGTTGATTGTTCTTTAGAACATCCACTTATTAAAATCAAAGAAATTACAAATAAGCCAAATATTAATTTAATCTTCATATTAAAATAATCAATTTCTCATATTTAATCGTTTCGAAATTAAGGTTTTATCTGTCCTGCTAAATATAATAAAGCAATTATTAAAAACATTACTCCAGTAGGTATTAAAATTGATAATACGCAAATAGTAAGTAAAAGACCATAAATTTTGTACATTTTAATTATTTTCTCAATATATTGGCTTTGCACAAAAACTATGCAGAAACATATCTCCCCTTACGGGAATACCTCTGTTTTGGTTTATTAACTGGCCTCAAATAAGCCATTAATTCAACTATTTCTATTCCATTTAAGCCCTCTCTTGTCGCAATAGCTTTTTCTAATTGTTGGAAAGAGTAATTAAATCGCCTATATCGCCCAACCATTTGATCATATCTTAGTACGGCTTCTCGGGGTAATGGTCTTACAAGGCTCAAGAAACTTCCATTGCCACCATTTCCAAATGCTACAACCCCAGAATAATTCATATCAATAACAATTTTTTCTAACTGTTTTCTTGTTTTTGGTGGATTTATTTTCTTAATTCTCATCCCAAAGGAGTAAAAGTTATTATTTATAAACATTTATATTATCAAATTGGGATATAAATTTATATAAACTTTAGAATTATGTTGTAATATGTTAAATCTGACAAACAACATAACTACCGTGTATGGTCCCGGAGGTTCGGGTAAAACCACACTTGCTATGGCTAGTTCTGCTGATTATCTAAAAAATAATAAAAAAGTGTTGTATATTGATACAGAACAGACCTTTTCTGTTGACAGATTTTTGCAGATAATCAAGGACAAGAAGCTGCTTGATAATTTTTTACTTACTAGAATAGGAAGTTTCAAGGAGCAGCAGATATTTATTAATGGTTTGTATAAAATAAAAAATAATTTCTCTCTGATTATCATGGATACTATAGGAAATCATTACAGAACTTTAGTAAAATCAAAGCCAGACCTAGCTAATAGAATGTTATTCTCACAATTTAGGGCGCTAAAAGAAATATCTACTATCATTCCTGTATTAATATTAAATCAAGTATATGAAAATCCTGTAACTAACGAAGTTGTAATGGTTGGAGGAAATATTTCCCTAGAAAATACGAATCAACTAGTAGAATTAAAAAAAGAACCGAGACAAATCATCTTCAAGAACGATAATAAATCCAGATTATTTAGAATAACAACTGAGGGAGTTCATTTAGTCTGATTATTTGCTAAATTTAATTTTTCCTGTTTGGCATGATCTTATTATTTCAATTGCCATTCGTTTAATATCAGGAACTCCCCCTTTCTTAAGAATATTTTTCTTAATAGCAATCTCCTTCAAAACTTCAAATGAATCTTCTTTTCTTTCAACTCCAAAGTAAGCTTCTATTTTTCCATCCAGTGATTCAATTAGTTTAACCGCAGACATTTCAGGATCCTTAAGAGACTCTGCATTTAATACTCCCATAGCAAGCATGTCAGTATCATTAGTATAATGTAAAATTCCAGGGGTATCTATCATCATTATATCTTTAGTTATCTTTACCATTTGCAATACTTTGGTATATCCGCTAACAGGGCTGGTTCCTGCGCTTTTCCTTCCTTTTAATACATTAATTAGTGTTGATTTTCCTGTATTTGGAAATCCTACTACCCCAACTATAACTGGTTTTCCTTTTGCTAACTCCCTTATTTTATTAAGCAATCTTACAGTGCTGATGTAATTTCTTGCACTTATCTCAATTGAATTTTTTAAATTTATTTTATTTTGTTCCTGTTTGGAGATTAAATCAATTTTGTTTATTACAAAAAGATATCTTTTTTTATAATATTCTATTTTACTTTCTATGAATTTATTTATGCTTTGATTAATCATTCTTGCATCTAGTATAATAAGAATTATATCTGAATTTTTAATTACTTCATCCAATAAATCGTCTGTTCTTCCCATCATTATAAGAATTATTAGCTCTTTAAATGTCTACCTTAAAAAATTTAGTTTAATATAAATAGATTTTATTTAGCTTGATTTCCTATCTTTTCTATGTATCTGCACTTAGGGTAAGAAGAGCAAGCCAGGAATTTTCCGTAGAAACTGCTTCTTACAACCATTGGAGAACCGCATTTAGGACAGACTTTTTTAATTTCTCCAGAATTTATTTTTTCTGCCTCTTTATTCTGTTCTTCATCATTTCTTGTAGGGCATTCTGGATTCAAGCAGATTTCTTGCGGTCTTCTTCCCTTTCTTATAACTAAAATAATGGGGTAATTGCATTTCTCGCACAATTTTCCTGTATTTTTAATTAAAGCCTTTGGTAATTTTAATGTAATTTTACAATCGGGGTATTTGGAACATGCTACAAAGAATCCAAATTTTCCTCTCTTGATCATCAAATTTCCCTCTTTGCATTTCGGACACGGACCAAGAGTATTTTCTATAGTTCTTGTCTCTTTTGTTGCCTCACTTAGTGCTTCTCCTATTTTTTTCTCATTTTTCTTGAAATGATCGAATATTTTTGTTAATTCTTTTTTAGCTTCATCAAGAACTTGGTCTTTAGTGAATTTTCCTTCCCTTATTTCTTCCATTTCCTCTTCAAACTTTCTTGTTAATTGCTCATCAAGTATTTCTGGGCAGTATTTTTTCAAAGTTTCTGTGGTTTTCATCCCAAGATTTGTAACTTGTATGTTTTTTTCAGTAATATAATCTCTATCATACAAAGTAGAGACTATCTCTGCCCTTGTTGCCTTTGTCCCAAGATTTTCCTTTTCTAATTCCTTGATCAGGGAGGCTTCTGTATACCTCTTTGGTGGCTGTGTCTCTTTGTTATATAAAACTACTTTTGAATTTTTTAATTCATCATTTTCTTTTGCTTTTGGAAGTTCCTCGTCTTTAAATTTGGCAAATTTTCCATAAAGGATGTGCCAGCCAAGCTCTTTTGTCACAGTTCCGCTTATACTGAATAATTCATTATTGCAGTTTACTTCATAACTGACTGTTTCTCTTAAAGCAGGATCCCCAAAGCAGACAAAGAATCTTCTAACAATTAATTCGTACAATAAATGTGCTTTTCCCTCTAGTTTGGTTGGAATTTCTCCTGTTGGATATATTGCTGGATGAGCAGGATCTGTTTTCGCTCCTTCTGTGGGTTTAAGCGTAGATTTTTTTAATAAAAATGCAGTTTCTTTAGAAAATTCCTTGCTTAATTTTTTCAGTATTTTTTTATAATCAATTGATGAAGGTAATTTCTGCGAGCTGGTTCTTGGATATGAAATATACGAATTAACATACAACATCTGCGCCAGTTCAAGTGTAACTCTTGGTGATAATCCTAATTGTCTGTAAGCTTCTAATTGCAAGCTGGTTAAATCAAAAGGCAATAAAGGTTCTTGCTTGAATTCTCGTTTTGTTATTTTTGAGATAAATGCTTTTTTTCTTTTTGTGCTTACCAGTATTGAATCTGCTTCTTTTTTATTGGTAAAAGGATTTTTTTTATGGAATGCCTCTATTTTTTTATTATCCAACATTCCTTGGATTGCAGTTTCCCAGTAAGGCTCTGGCTTGAATTTTTGTATTTCCAGTTCTCTTTTATATAAAATATGAAGGGCAGGTCCCTGAACACGGCCAGAAGACATTATCTTGAACATTCCAGTTGCATTTTTTATAGAAAGCGTCAGTGCGCGGCTTAAATTAATTCCGTAATCCCAATCTAATTCATGTCTTGTTAATCCAGATTCCGCCAGTCTCTTGTCAATATGATTAACAACATGTTCGTATGAATTTAGCAGATCCTCTGCGGTTGTTGTAGAATATTGCATTCTCTTTGCATCCTCTTTTTTGCAGACAAATCTAAGAATATTATAACCAATAACCTCTCCTTCAATATCCCAGTCGCACGCAACAACAAATTTATCTGCCTTTGATGCTACTTTTTTAATTACATCCAAGTACGGTTTTGTGAAAGCTGCTGATTTTGAAACTTCATACGTTGGTTTCCATTCAGTTGAGAATACAGGATACGTCCAGGCCTTCTTGTCCTTTTCTCTAACAGTGTACAAATGACCAACAGCACAGACTACAATTATTTTTTCATTATTGTGTTCTAATTCATAATAACTTACCTTGTTTATGACTTTTTTTTCTAATTTTTTATCTGATAAAGCTTCAGCTATTTTAAAAGATACAGATGGTTTTTCTGTTATAATTAAGGTTGTCATAAATTCTTTCTGAAAGAAAAACTATTTAAAAGTTTGTAAAATCATACTACAATAATTTTTCCCCTTCTTCCAACATTAATAACTTTTGTATTTCCTAATTTTTCTTCTAATCCATCTGCTTCATGAACATGCGAGCAGAGCAGGATATCTGGCTTGAATGTTTCAACAGCCTTTCTTATTCCTTTGCTTCCTGGGAATATTGTTGTGAATTTTTCCATTAAAGTCCCGGAAGGATGGACGTGAGTTACCATTATTTTTTTCTTCAGATCTTTTATTCCTTCAAACCCTTGCTTTAAAGTATTAAAAATCTCGCTTTCACTTAATTGAGATAGTCCTACATTTGCTCCACCACAGCCAAATAATCCTATATCTTTGTATTTAATGGAATAGCCATGCAAATTTTTGACGTCATACATTTCAGCCAGAAAATCAGCCGTTGCTATTGTCTCATGATTTCCAGGTATTAAAACCACCCTCAGTTTTTTCTTAACAAAGGGACCAATAATATTTTTAGTAGAAATTTCCCCCATAGTAAGATCGCCGCATAAAACAACAAGATCTACCTTTTCTTTTTGTGCTCTTTTAGCTAACTCGTATGCTAATTTTGTATCTCCGTGGATGTCTCCTGCTGCGAGTATCTTCATTTTTTTTGTTTTTTAAATTTTTCAGCATGATCTGCAGAACAGAACATAAAATGCTCTCCTTTTATTTCAAGTTCAACTGGCCCATCACCAGTTATCACTTTTCCGCATAAAGCGCATTTAGCAAGATTTTCTTCGTAACCCTCTAAAACTCCTTCTTCTGTTTCATCTATTTCTTCTCCCTCTTCTAGAGCTCCTGCATCTTTTTCATTATAAATATCCTCATCTCCTTCTTTTCTATAATTGCAACGAGTATTCTTGATGTTGCAAGTGCAGTATCATTCAGCGTATGCAATACTCTCCTGTTTCCTTTTTTATCAAAGCATTTTATATCCAATTTTCTTGCCTGGTAATCAGTACAGTTACTTAAGGAAACGACCTCTCCATATTCCTTTGTTGTTGGCCTGTAAATTTCAAGATCTGCACTTCTATATTTCCAATCTCCAAGATCTCCAGAACAAATTTCTAGAACTCTGTAAGGAAGTTTTAATTTATTGAGTATCTCCTCTGAATTTCTTAATAATTCATTGTATAATTTATTAGAATCCTCGGGCTTGCAGAAAATAAATTGCTCTACCTTATTGAATTGATGTGTTCTCCACAATCCCTTTTCATTTATTCCGTGTGCTCCTACCTCTTTTCTAAAGCACATAGAATACGAAAAATATTTCTTTGGTAATTTTTCTTCTGGAATTGCCTGTCCAGAATGCATTGCTAGCAATGCCTGTTCTGATGTTCCTATTAGATTCAAATCCTCATCTTGGATGGAATAAACTGACTGCTTTATTGCTTCTCTATCCATTGAAGCGTATATTGATTTTTCATTTAACATCAAAGGTGGTTCTATGTACTCATATTTCTTTGATTTCATAAAATCTATTGCAAATCTAATCAATGCTTGGTTTAATAACGCTAAATCCCCCTTAAGATAATAAAATCCGTTTCCAGAAGTATGCGCAGATGAATCAAAATCTGCTAATTTGTTTTTCTCAAGCAATTCAACATGAGATTTTACAGGAAAACTGAATTTAGATATTTTTCCTGCTCTTTTAATGACTTTATTTTTGCTGGCATCTTTTCCAATGGGTGTCTGCTTTGAAATTATGTTTGGAATTTGATATAAAATTTCTTTAATTTGTTTTCCCAAAGAAGTTTCCTGGCTTTCTATCTGTTTAAGCCTTTCCGGAATTTCTTTTGCCCTTTTTATTATAAAAGAAATATCTTTCCCCTTTTTCTTTTCCTCATTAATCTTGTCAGAAATGCTATTTCTCTCGTGCCTAAGCTTATCTGCCTCTTTTTTTATAGCACGCCATTCCTCGCCTAAATTAATTACTTTATCAACGAGAACTAGCTTGTGATCCTGGAATTTCTTCTTTATATTCTCTTTTACCTTGGAAGAATTCTCTCTAATGAACTTGATATCAAGCATAACTTTAAAAATTGTAATTTCCTTTTTAAATCTTTCTGATAAAACAATTTATACCAAACCTTTATATACTATATTCTATCATATAAGTTCAAATATAATTATTCAAATGGGAGGGGTTAATTTGACTAAGATTATTAAGAAAAAAGAAATTTTTGAAGTCTTTTTTAGACGTAAACCTGCAATGATCCTTATGGCCCTCAGAAAGGGGGGGAAAAGTAGATATGGATCGGTTCTAGCCAAAGAGGTGGACTGCACATATTCACATGCAGTTAAGATACTCCAAGAGATGGAGAAATCTAGACTAGTTAACTTTGAGAAACAGGGAAGAATAAAAACAATTAAATTAACTGACAACGGAAACAGAGTAGCAGAATCTATAGAAAAGATTAAAGAATTATTATAAATTTTAAAAGAGAGGTGATTTTAATTTTCTTCTAGTTTTATCTTCTCTATGTAAGTCATGCTTGTTTTCTTGTATAAAAATTCTCTGAATTTATTATCTATCTTAACTCCAAATCTCTGTAAATCATGTCTTAATCTGGAATATAATTTCTTTCCTTCTTTATCGAGATCTAATAACAGAATACAATCTTTTTCTCTTTTGTAAATCTTTTCTGCAATTTGATACAATGGCCCATCAAGAAATATTATTCTTTTTTCAGGAATTCCTAGCTTTCTTAAATTTATCTTATCTTTAACACCCTCAACAACAATTGTCTTGTCTACTTCTTTTAATTTATCAACCCATTCTTCCAAAGATTTCATTTTAAAATAAAGATTTTCCTAGTAAGTTACACTGGACCCCAAAACAGGAAATCCTAACTTCTTTATTATTCAATTTCCCTGCCAAGACTGTAAAACCTAGAGGGCTATGTGGAATTTCTTTCTGCATTTTACAAAATAAAGGATAAACTTCCTTAGGTACAATATGTATAAAATAACTACCTCCGCGATTTTCTTCGTTTACAAGATAATATTTTCCTTTATCAAAGACTCCAACTTTAAACTTAAGTTTATTATTTTTTGACTGTTTTACCAATTTAGAAAATATTCTTGCATATTCTTCTTTATTACCTAAATTTACTTTTGATAGTTCTTCCCGGAGTTTCATTAGTATGAGCGGGCCCGACGAGATTTGAACTCGCGACCCTCTGATTAAGAGTCAGATGCTCCACCAAGCTGAGCTACGGGCCCATGATAAAAAGAAAATCAATGTGCTTAAAAAGCTTATCCTAACAGGCTGAAAAATCCTTTTTGTATTATCCATACAGCAAATATTAATGTTAGTATATTATAAATCCCAAATAAAGCCAGAATAAAGAAAAAAACAGCAACCAGATCAATAATGCTGACTATGCTTTTTATAAATATTAAAGATTTAATCCCAAGGTAAAAGACAAAAATCCATGCAAAATCAAGAGAAAAATATTTCAATAATATCATCATAATTCCTGAAAGAATATCCAGTATCCCTAATAACCGAATCATTTTATTTCTTTTACAAATATAATCTGATTGTTGTCCATTATTTCTATCTTTTTTGCGCTATTTGGGATTTGTAGATAGTTTATTTTGTACACATACTGTCCGTTATAAAACTCCGGATCAAAAGGAATTGATTGAGCAACGCCATCTATCAACAAATATGCATTTGAAGACACAATCTTGTCAACATAGACCATTTTCTGATCTGAAACGCTGTATCCAGTGTACTGCAGACCAAATGGAGCCAATAAAACGAGCAGGAATAATACAAAAAACACTGTTCTAATGGATCTGTCTGTATTATGCTCTCCAATCATTTTATAACAAGTACTCTTATAATCATTGTAATAATTCAGCCAGTCATCAACAGATCTGCCCCGCAATAATGTAGTTAATTGCTTTTTGTATTGTTTTTTAGTTATTAAATTTACCTTCTTCCTAACATTCAGGGCTTCTAACTCATTGATTAAATGCCTTTCATGAGAATCACATAAATAGATATGTTTTTTAAGTTCACCAACCTTTTTCATAATACTCAAAGAGATAATATATTTATAAAGGTTTTCAAAAGGGCTTATAAACTATTATTATTAAGGTTAGTAATGAAGATCCTAGATTTTACCCCAAGAGAGTATCAGAATGCTATTTTTGAGACTGTAAAGGGGCATAATACATTAGTTGTACTTCCAACAGGAATAGGAAAGACAGCTATTGCTATCCTGCTTTCAGAAAACAGGCTTAATCTGTATCCGGAATCTAAAATACTCATATGCAGCCCAACTAAACCCTTGTGCGCACAACATGTTAAATCATTTACTAAATTCACAGACGTAGATAAAGAGGATATTGTTATTTATACAGGAGCTATACCCCCCAAAAAAAGGGCAGATCTCTGGAATAATGGAAAAATAATAATTGCAACGCCCCAAACAATAGAATCAGATTTAATTAATAATCGAATTTCTCTAGAAAGTACATCCTTGCTCGTAATTGACGAAGCACATAGATCAAGAATGAAGTATGCTAATACACTCGTAGCTAAAAATTATAATGAAAATGCAAAAAATAAGAGAATTTTAGCCCTAACAGCATCTCCAGGAAGCACTAAAGAGAGGATTGATGAGATACGGGATAATTTATTCCTTGATAGAGTGGAGATACGGGCTGAAACAGATAAAGATGTCAGTCCATATGTACAAGAAAAGGAGATAGAATGGGTGCATGTGAATTTACCAAGCGAATTTGACAGGATCAAGAATTTAATTAAACAATTGAGAGATGACAAAATAAATGAATTAAAGAGGATTATCCCACAAAAAAAGTTTTTTAATAAAAAGGATCTATTAAATTTACAATTTAGTTTTAGGAAATCAATAACCAAAGGAAATAAAATGGCTTTTTGGGGCATTTCTCTCACAGCACAATTACTAAAATTATCTTATGCACTTGAACTAGTTGAAACCCAGGGAATCAGACAATTGATACAATACTGGAATAAATTAGAAGCTGATACAAGTAAAGCAGCAAAAATTATTATAAATGATTCAAGAATAAAGCAGGCGATACAGCTCTCTTCTGATTTTCAGGAGAATAAGCATCCAAAGATGCTCAAGCTTAAGGAGATTGTTTTAAATGAATTAAATAAGAACAATGAGTCGAGAGTGATTATATTTGCTAATTTTAGAAATACTATAAATGAAATTTATAAGGAATTAAATGACCATTTGATAAAACCTGTTATTTTAGTGGGGCAAAAAGAAGGGCTAACCCAGAAAGAACAGATAAAAAGAATAAAAGAATTTGGAGAAGGTATTTATAATGTTTTGATTGGAACAAGTATCTCTGAAGAGGGTCTTGATATACCCACTGCAAATCTGGCTATTTTCTATGAGCCAGTCCCATCTGAAATAAGAATGATTCAGCGCGGAGGGCGTGTTGGAAGAACGATAAAAGGAAAGATAATATTCTTGATAACTAAAAAAACACGTGATGAAGCATATTATTGGAGTTCAAAGAGCAAGGAAAAAACCATGAAAAGAACCCTTTATAATATAAAAAATAAAGTCAATATACAATCAAGAATAGGTGAGTTTAACAATGATAATTGATCATAGAGAAAGAGAACTAGTAAAAGAATTAGCAAGAAGGAAATTAAAATACGAAGTTAAACAATTACTAACCGCGGATATAATAATTAAGAATATTGGCATAGAAAGAAAAACCCAGCAGGATTTTATAAATTCTATTATAGACAAGAGATTAATAGACCAATTGATTGTCTTGAAGGATAATTTTGATGTTCCGTTATTGATAATAGAAGGTGAAAATAATATTTACGAGCTGAGGAACATGCACCCAAATGCAATTCGCGGTATGCTTGCATCGATTGCAATCGATTACCAGATTCCAATAATTCACACTAGAAATCTTAATGATACATGCTCTTTTATAGAATCTATTCTAACCAGATTGGAACGTGGGAAAATTGCAATTCCATTGTTAAGAAAAAGGAAACCATTAACATTAAAAGAAAGGCAGGAACTAATAATAGAAAGCTTTCCAGGCATTGGAAATTTATTAGCTAAATCACTGTTAAAGGAATTCAAATCTGTTAAAAAAATAATAAATTCAGATGAAAAGAAATTACAAAGGGTTGAAAAGATCGGTCCGAAAAAGGCTTCTGAAATAAAAAAGGTAATAGAAGAAGAATATAAAAATTAATTTAACTTATATTCTTCAATCAATTCATAAATAGGGCCATCCTTTGTTAGCGTACTCTTAAACAATCCAAACTCTTTGACTGTAAAGTCTAATTTATTAACCTTTATTTTTTCCAGACCTTCATTGAACTTTTCTATATTTTTAATAAATTTTATTCTCCCAAGGGTAATATGAGATTTAAATTCCTGATTGTCTGGAAATAAATCTATTAATTTTTCGTCTATTCTCTGCTGCAGTTCCTTTAATCTGTTGTCAGATTCAAGACCAACCCATATAACATGCGCTTTTTTATTATTAGGGAACAAACCTGTTTCTCTCAGTGAAATTTTAAAGGAATTAAATTTTATTGTTTTTAACCTAGTTTTTAGTGCATCTGATTCGTTTAATTCAGGTATAAACTTTAGTGTGACGTGAATATTCTTTTTGGCAACGAACTTAAATTTAGCTGGTAATTTAGAGAACTCTTTTTCTAAGTCAAACAAATAATTTTTAACCTCTTTAGGCAGGGATATTGCAATAAACGCTCTCATGAGAATAATTAAAATGAATTGGAATATGCCTGTTCCAATATCTTTTTATTTTTGAGATCTTCAAATTTTTTCCTTATTGGTTTTAAAAGTGCATTAATCTCATGTGCAAAAGAATTCTTCAAATCCTGAGGATGTATTTTTTTATTTACAAAGTCATTTTCTATTTCTTCATAATTAGTATACGTTACATCCCCCCCATATTTTGCATCTCTTTTGATGACAAATTTTTGCTTTGTAGGGAATATAACATACCTTAGAAATGCCAAAATTCCATTATTTTCCACGACTCCAGCTACGCAATAAGCTTTATTTATCTTATCAATTACTATCTTTTCATCATCAAGCAGATCAATCTTGGATTCTTTAATAGAAGAGCTCATCTTTCCTCCCTCTACAAATCCTGGGATAAGCGGCATCATTAATTCTATTCTTGGTTTGTATCCTAATTTTGGCAAGTTCTCTCGTGCAAACATTAAAATTTTTCTCTGATCCACACCACCAAACTGCACATCTACATCGAGATATTGCTCGTCCAAAGCCTGCATTATGGGATATATCAATCCAGAAAGTTTTGGATTGTCACCAAATTTAACAACCTCGGACGCAGCCCTCTTACAGTCATTTACAGATGTAAATGTAGACATTTTGAGTACATCAAAGACATAATCATCCTTTAACTGAAAATCAGACCCTCTGACAATTTCTATGTTCTTTGTATTCATTCCAATGGCTTCAAACATTGCAGGAATTATTTTCTTGTAATATTCATATCTCTTCTCAAGTAAATTCCAGGGGGTATTGTCCAGAGCACCATGCAAATCTGCTAGTAATATTTTTGCTTTGAACCCAGCCTTCAAAAAATCAGCCATTTTTAAAACCCACACGTAATAACCTATATGGGGCCTTGAAGTTATTGCTGTTCCCAGGTAAACAGAAGGATTCTTCTTTTTATTCAATAATTCTCGAAGTTCTTTTTCCTCTACTATCTCGAGGGTGTTTCGTTTTATTAACTCAAACCTATCCATCCTATCCCAGTAAATAATATAAAATATAAATCTATCTATTTTACATGGAAGAGAACAAATTATTTAACATTTGCCTGATTTTAAGCCTTCTTGGTTTATTGTTCTTAACTTTATATTCAGAAAATCTTGAATTAAAAGAGACCCGTATTAAGGATATTAATTATAGATTATTGGATCAGAGAGTTAAAACCTCCGGGATTATTGATAAAATCTCTGAAACACAAGGACTTTATTTGTTAAATTTAAAGGATGGAGCGGATGAACTCAGCGTTGTGATATTCAAAAGAGGAATTTTAGCGCTCAAAAAAGGAATGCTTGTTTCTGTTGAAGGCAGTGTAACAGAATACCAGAATGAAACAGAAATAATTGCCAAAAGGGTTGAAATAAAATGATAGAAATTATAATTGCAATTTTATTAGGGTGTATTGCAGGAACTATCACAGGCATAACCCCTGGAGTTCATTTAAATCTTGTAAGTGTCCTAATAATTTCCAGTGCCTCATTTTTGTTGTCGGTAACAACAGGGACTATGGTGAGTGTTTTTATTATTGCTATGTCCATATTACATACTTTTACAAACGCAATTCCCGCAGTATTTCTTGGAGCGCCAGAAGAATCAACAGCACTTGCTGTTTTGCCAGGGCACTCTTTGTTGCTTGAGGGTCGCGGTTATGAAGCAGTCAAATTAACACTCATAGGGGGGTTGCTTGGATTAATTTTTGTTGTTTTAGTATTACCATTGTTAATTTTTATAGTACCAAGAGTATATTCTGCAATTAGTGATTATATTGCATTCATTCTGATTTTTATTTCAGCTTATCTTATCTTAAGAGATAAATTAAAATTCTGGGCTTTTGCTATTTTTATGTTGGCAGGAATATTTGGAATTTTAACCCTAAATCTGCCAATAAAGAATCCCTTATTTCCTTTGTTATCTGGCTTATTTGGTACAAGCACAATTTTATTAAGTTTAAAGGACAAGGTAAATATCCCGGAGCAGGAAATTAAGTGTGATGATATTCCAAAAAAAGAAATAACAAAAGCAGTCGGTTCTGGATTGTTTGCAAGCATTTTATGCGGTTTGTTGCCTGGAATTGGAAGTGCACAGGCTGCAATAGTTGCTTCCTCATTTTCAAAAGAGTGGAGTAAAAGAACCTGGCTCATTCTTGTTGGTTCCATAGATACCATAGTGATGTTCCTTTCAATAGTCGGTTATTACACTATTCAAAAAGCAAGAAGTGGATCAATAGTTGCAATATCTAAATTATTAAAAGAATTTACACTGAATGATTTGATTTTGTTCGTCGGAGTTTCTTTGATTGTTGCGTTCTTTGCTGTGGTTATAACACTTACACTTGCTAAATTTGCGGCAAAACTTATGTCAAAAATAAATTATACCACCATAAGCATTGCTATTTTATTATTGATTGTTGTTTTATCTTTTGTTCTGACAGGAGTAACAGGATTTTTTATCCTGCTTATTTCAACATCCATTGGAATGCTTCCTGCATTAAAGGGTGTTGGAAGAAATCATGCAATGGGTTGTTTGATATTACCAGTAATATTATTTTTTATGTTGTAGATTTTGACTATCTTGTTTTCTTATTTTTTCTGCAATTACTGGTTTAGCCTCTTCGAAAATAGGACGTGCATAATTCATAGTCCAGGTTCTATCTTCAAAACTCTTCTCTCTTACTCTCTTCAAAAATCTATTCCTAAAATCATCTAATCTAGACCCATAAATATGATATGAATCAGACTCATCAACAAATCTTCCAAGCAATACAGTTTCGTTTATTCTAGATTCTACTTTGCTTCTTATACGGTCTATAAGTTGAATAAATGCAAATGTATTCATAAATGCTGCATCATAAGAATCTCTGCTTCTAAATCTCATGTTTGTGTTCAACCTCATAACCTGCATTTCATCTCTTTGCATCCTAAACCAAAGGCTCTGTAAACAGGCAGGATCTCCAATTCCCAAATCTTCCCATGGCTGCCAAGTTATCGCTTGTGCTCTTCTTGTTTCTGGAGAAGTGGCGAGCATAACAATTAATTTTTCTATTTGATTTATCGGTTCCTTAACCCCAGGAACTTTGTAAGCAAATAATCTCTCATGGTACGTATATTCCCATCTTTTATCGTCGGGATTGTTTTTATCACGAATCCAGTGATCTTTTATTCCATCACAAATCTCCTGCCTGTATTCTTCCAGTGCATCTAAACCCCCTGGAAAACACCTATGTATCATCGGTTCTGAAAGAGGGGCCTCAATTACCATGGTCATACTACAATCTAAACTGGGTGGATCAATAAACTCCCCTTTACTATCCTTTTTGTCATACTGTGTGCGAATACTTCCCCCATTAGCATATAATGCTAAAAGTGAATTCTCCCAAGCTTCCGCTAGTGATAGCCCAGAAGCTGCCAAGACAGGTATATTTCCCTTAGAAGCAGGAGTTATTACTTTAATTTTTCCTATCTGAGTTAATTCATCAATATAAGCTTGTAATTTTTCGTCTTTCATATCAAACCCCTCTAGAAAAAATGAGACCTCATCACCTCTAAAATAAAAGCAATTAGCAAGTATTTAAATATTTAGAACATTGAATTATTATTATAATAAAATATATATTAATTAACCAAACCATCTTCCAAGGCCTTCTTGTCTTTCTTTGTCTTTGCCAAACATGCTTTCTATTCTCTGCCTTGTTAATTCCAAGTCCTGTCTCAGATAAGCAGGCAGTTCATATTTCTCTGCAAGGCTGATGCTTGGGGTTAGATACTTTATAACTGAACCTTCTGAAACCGTGAAAATAATTTTTCCCCCACATTTTGTGCAAACTCCCTTTAACGGAGGTCTTCTAAATTTTTCATTGCACTTCACACACCTAAATTCCTGTTGTGAAAATTTTCTTAGATTTCCCTTTATATCCCTTAAAAAATGCCTGTTGATTATTAGAGCTGCAACATCCGCTTCATCTACAGCCCTTATTTTTTCGGCTAATTCCATCTGGCCAAATACCTTCTCTTCCATGGTTGGAATAGTTTTATAACTCGAGCATCTAACACCAAAATTTATGTCTGTTGTCGGATGCGTAAATCCAAGCCCCTCATATTCTGCATCTGTTTTTAGTCTTGACCTAAATGTTTCTATTTTTACTTCAGATGGATGTTTATACTCCAGACAGGCTTCATAAAATTCAAGTGGATATTTCCAGCAAGTGTCCATATCAAAAACCATATCATCTACTTCAGACGGGATGATTATTGAATTTAGTACAATTGGTTCGTCCTGCGTCGCTCCTCTGTGATCCCCAAGTAATTCACGGGAAAAATTCAGAAATGCATCCATGAGCAGCATAACTCCGGCTTCATCACCATCGCAATCTCTTCTCATGTTTGAATGAAATAAGGGGTGTGCATAGAATCCCTGAGTTTTGGAAAATCCAATTATTCTTCCGATAATGCCTGCTGCAGTGTGTGGGCTTAATCCTATAACCAAATGTCCGGGCAAATCTGTTTTGTCTTTCAGATTGTAATATGGTTTTAATCCGTATAATTTTACCAGTAAGTCATCAATGAATTTGGTTATCCTAAAAAATACAACATCTGCTCCTTCATCCAAAGATTCCGGGCATGAGGGAAGAATTAAATCCTGGCATTTTAATTCAAGAACTTGTTCCCTATCAACCAGCGCATTACCATTAATATCCTTTTCGTAACCCAATTCCTTTAATTTTTCTATGCTTGTTCCAATCTCCTTTGGTTTAAAGTGGGTTATTGGAGTTTCAGTCATATCATACCTTGCTGTCCCATCCTTATTTATAAAAACATTATGGACTGCCCTTAAAATTCCTTTTATAATATTTTCAGTAAAGTGATTTCTATTGCTTGTTCCTTTTACCCCTTTTATCAATGGAGGCAGTGAATTTATGTGTAATTTTTCAACTGCTTTAGAAATATAATGATTTATATCCAATTCAATATTTGTGTATCTCACTGATTTATGGTCTGGTTTATTGCACTTTTCCTTTAGTTCTCCGCAACTAGGACAGTACCAGACTGCACTTGTTTCAGAATCGCAGTTTTCACATCTGGGGTAGATGGTTTTTTTATTGCACTTGCTGCAATTGAACATTGCAAACTGCCCGTTAATTTTTCCTGCTTCGCAAGAGGATTGAAAACATCTTAGTCTTCCTCCTTCTTCTCCTACAGGAAATAAAACATGGGGGCTTCCAGTTAATTTTCTCATCTTTGCTTTTTCTGGTCTTCCCATCCTTGATCCAATAAAAATGCCTGATTTATCCCTTAATTTTATTTCAGATATCTTGTTTACATTTTCTAGGACAGATTTGTTTTCATCTAATTTTTTTAAAAGATGGTCAACATCGAATGGTTTTTCATAAAATCCAAGGCTTACCTGCAGTGCCATTGCCCATTCCTTTTCTACAACCACATACTCATTAGAAACCAGTTTGTGAGGTGTTCCCAATAACTCTAAAACCCTTTTGGGATCAACGTCAACAAGATCTTTTTTAATATCATACTTTAATGGAAATATGATCTTATCTTCTTTTACAACTGCATAAGCCAACCAATCCAAAAGACTAAGCAGTTGCTGGAATTTTATATCCTTCCAATGGTAAGTATATCTTGGGTGCAACGGAATCTTATATTTTTTGGATAATTCAATTGCTTGCTCTATACTCACCTTTATTTTGATTGGATTATTTAATAATCCCTGAAATTCAGACTTATCCTTTAATTCTTTTTCTAATTCCAGCGCCCACCACTCTTCACAGTATCCTGGAGGTACCAGTATATGATTAAAAACAAAAAAATCTCCATAATTAATTAATAGGTCCCCCAAAAATATTATTTCTTCTACATCCTTGACAAGTGCCTTTGCCTGCTCTTCATTTTCAATTAGTAATACAGAACCATTTTTTAGTTTTACAATTGGTCCCTCTATATAATCACAAGCGCTAAGTACTGTGGACTTGTTTGGCCTCTCTGTCCTTAGTTGGGTTCCTATAGCAATATAATTATTTAGTATGCACATCGTAGCGGGATGTATTGCCTCAGCAGAAAATCCAGATGCGCGTGTTCTGCCAAATCTTAGTCTAAATCCTCCTGTTCTGAGAGGATAACCAAGTATTGGTCTTCCTGCAACAAGATCTTTGATAAAAGTGTAGTTGGGGGTTATTTTTTCAGGAGATTCTTTTTTTATCTGTCCTTTAGCTTTTATTTCCTTTTGCAGTTTTATATATTCTTCTACAAAATTCCAGTGATCCATCCCAATATTTTTGTTGAATTTACTGAATTTACCCCAGAATTTTGGAAGCTTTTGTGATAAACCCTCGGCCATGACAAGACAAAAACCATTTCTCAATTTATTTGCCTCTATTCTAGACAAATTCTTATAATTTGGAACATCAATCTTTTCAGATGGGTCTCCATCTATTTGCACAGGCAAATGGCTTGTTATAAATTCCACTTCTTTTTCAGATGGAAGATATTGCAAATTTGTGATTCTATCATGAAAATATTGCACTTCTGTTGAACTTCTTTTTATCTCTTCATGAGTTGGATCGTAAACCTCATATCCATTAATTTTTCTAACATAATCTGCTATTGCAGTAAAGATACATGTAGCTGTAGTACCAGCACTTCTTATTGGTCCCCCAAAATACAAACAAAAATATTCCTTACCATCCTGCCTCTTTTTTAATTCTAATCTTACAAATCCTTCTAATGGGGAAGAAACAACCCCATTGGTGATGTATGCCAATCCAAATCTCAAACCAACCTCCATTGCCTCTTTTTTATCCTTGAATTTGCAGAATTTTTCATTTGATACTTCCTCGGCCAGTTTAAATGCAACCATCCAATTCTGCATTCCATACTGTGATTCTAATTCACGAATTCTTTCTGGAACACCAGCATTCATTACTTGCGGTGCAGCAACAGAAATAAGACCTACTACTCGCTCAGCCATATTCTTTGTTAAGAGAATAGAAACCTTTTTTTCTGGGTCATACCCCTTTTCTCTCGCTTTTGTTGCTGTTTCATAAGCCTGTTTAAGTGAATTTTCTATATTCTCAAAATATTTTTTCATATGTTCAGATGTCATTTTCCAAAATTGAGTATTTTTATCTCCCTTGTTTTTAGATTTGCTAAAATCACTTTTGATGGATCAGGATTTATTCCACGCCTCTCTTGTTCTTCTGTTTTAGAGGCCCAGCATGAGCAATTCAGGCAAGTAACTCCTTTATAATTAAAAGTTGAAACTTTATGTATGTGTCCGGTTACTAAAAAATCCGGAACTTTGTCTATAAGCAAGGGGTCCTGTTCTGGGTCGGGTATATAAAGATTGGATGAATGTGTGGGAGCCAAGTGCCTTCTTTGCAAATAAAATTTCATTATAAGGTCTGCTCTGTCCTGTCCTCCAGCAACCCTTATGCTGTTAACTGCTTCTGCGTAATAAGGCATACTAAACCCATGGTATAATAATATATTAAATCCAGAAAAATCCCTTGATGCGTGTATATTGACCAATGATGGATTTGTAACAAAAGTAACATTCCCCATATCATGGATGGGTTTTGCTATTTTTTTGTCTAATACTGGTTGTGGTTCTGATAACCGCAGAGCATCATGGTTTCCTGCGCATATAATAATTTTAATAGATTTTGGGATTTTATTCAAGTAGCCAGCTAAAATAGAATACTGCTCATAAATCTCTTTAATGACAAGATCCTTTTCTTGCCCGGGATATATTCCAACACCATCAAC
Organism: Candidatus Woesearchaeota archaeon; assembly: GCA_018302265.1. Lineage (GTDB taxonomy): Archaea > Nanobdellota > Nanobdellia > SCGC-AAA011-G17 > JAFCDX01 > JAGVZV01. The sequence continues at coordinate 20,975 of JAGVZV010000019.1, forward strand.
AAGATCCCCAACCAGAAAAAGATACTTGACCTTTTTTGCAAGATCTTTTAATTCATTATTCCCATAATCAAGGTTTAACCATTTAATAAAATTAGTAAAGTCTTCTCCCAGAAAATTATGCAATCCTAAGTGTATATCTGAGGTGAATATGGCATAGGCTTCATCATCGGATTTTTTAAGTTTTATCTCCTGTATGTCCGGGAATAAAATATTGTCAACAAATATTATTTTTTCATTTATCACTCCCGTAATACCAATAACTTCATCTAGGACAATATCTTCAGCAAGACTGTACAGTTCGGGCTTATTTTTATTTATTAAAATATTTATTTTTCCTGTTGGATCCTCCATACTGAGGATTAGATTCTCATTTTTGGTTTTATTCTTATCAGCAACTATGCCTATAAGCGCCACCTTTTCTCTTCCCCCATTACCCAATCGGTTTATAGAAACTGCCGTTTGTAATTCAGGTCTGTTCATTAGAATCTTTTTTAATCCTTCATATCTAACTTTAAAATAAGATACAAAATCCTGTATTTCACGCTTCTTTGTATTTTCAGTATAATTTTTTAATACCAGCACAGAATTTCCATTGCCAGGTAGGGGAGTTTCTTTTTCTTGTGATTCTATAATTTCTTTTTTTTGTATCTCTATTACTTCTTTGCTTGGTTTAATCTCTTCAATTATATGTTCTACTTTATGTTTTTGCCCTTCTGATGTGTTATAGCCTAATATATCCAAAAAGGTGTTGTATATTTTTGTGTCCCTGCCTTTTTCTAAAAATGTCCTAGATTTTTCAAAATCAACCCAGTTAATATTTAATTTTACTTTATTGGATACTGCCTTGCATAACTCATTTGAAATAATAAGTGGCTTTTCTTGTGTGGTTATAGAATTATTTATATTTTTAACAATCCCCTCTTCTTTAGAAATATGTTCTAAAATATCTGGGCTTATCAAAAAACCTTGTTCCAGAAGATTGTTTAGTTTCTCTTTTATTTTTTCCATTTTAAAATTATGAAAAATTATAGACATTATGCTGTTTTGCCCAAATATAAAATTTGTTATTCTCCAAACCAAATAGATTGGATATACATATTTTAGAATATATTATGTTCGTTTAAGCATTTATGGCACCAAAAGCTTAATAAATAGGTTTAAATTTTCTTTTATTCTCTAGTAACATGGTGGTATGAATGACACAACCAAACGATATAGATTTAATGCAAACCTTCAAGGATATTTTAGGCCATCAGCAACCAATATATGAAATAAAAAGTAAATTTATTAATATTATGAAGGGTCAGAGTTCTTATACTACTCAACTATCAACAGAAGAATGTAGTTGGATGATCCACAATTTGGATTGTGTTGAGAATATTATCAATTCTAAAAAGGCAGTGGGGGTTATTTGGTATTTGTATAAATACAAAGAAAGTTATATCCAACAGGTGGCCAGATGTTTAAGAAGTTATACTGCCCCAGTCAGATATTGGGTTAGCAGTTTCAAAAAATTATGGTTGATTGAAGAACGTAGTTCCTCGTTCAGGAAGGATAAGATATATTATCATTTAAATCTGAATGCGTACCCTAACATAATTAACATATTGATTAAGTTAGTAAAAGAAAAGTATGGTGAAGACTATTTGGATAATATAATAAGACCAAACCTTACAGTAAGTAATGTAGTTGAAGACAAGCAGTATAATGCTATTAAGAAGATAAGGAATTCTAAGTAAATCTTTGTTCTAGTAGAAGGAATTTTAGTGGATGGGAGTGGTACACTAAAAATAAAAATGAGCTTTAATCAACCAATTTGGTAGAAGGGTATTTATTTTAAAAAAAAGTGTTTTTTGGTTAAGAACTAGTGGGTAAATTTTTTAATAAGATTTAT
>JAGVZV010000042.1 GCA_018302265.1 Candidatus Woesearchaeota archaeon
AATACAGCACCATCCAAATCCTATAGAGGCTCAAAAGTACAGGATACCAAAGCTATGGCATGGTGACCTGGAAAGTGTAGAGGGAAAATCCTTGCAGAGTTGTGATCCTACCGGACCAGTGGCATTTGTTGTTACAAAAATTGTTGTTGATAAGCATGCAGGTGAAGTAGCAGCTGGTCGTTTATTTTCTGGAACAATAAAGCAAGGACAGGAACTTTATCTAAATCTGGCTAAAAAATCAGTGAGAATACAGCAGGTTTCTATTTACAAAGGAGCCCAGAGATTATTAGTAGATGAAATCCCGGCTGGAAATGTAATTGGTGTCGTAGGATTAAAAGATACCTTTGCAGGTGAAACAGTCTCAAGCATACCAATGGAGGCTTTCGAGGCAATAAAGCATATTTTTGAGCCTGTAATCACAAAATCCATTGAAGCCAAAAAAACAGCAGACCTTGCAAAATTAATCGAGATTCTGAGACAGGTAGGAAAAGAAGACCCCAGCATAAAAATATCAATCAATGAAGAAACAGGCGAGAATTTAATGTCTGGTATGGGCGAGCTGCATCTAGAAGTTATAGAAAACAGGATCAGAAGTGAAAAAGGGCTTGATGTCCTAACAGGAAAGCCAATAGTTGTTTACAGGGAGACAATACAAAAGGGGTCTGAAGAGGCAGAGGGTAAATCCCCTAACAAGCACAATAAATTATACTTCAAGGTAAGACCATTAGAAGATAATGTTGCCCAATCAATCAAGAACAATGAAATTCCTGAGATAACAATCAAGAAAAAGGATGATGCTATAGTGCAAAAATTAGTCTCGTTTGGTTATGATACAAAAGATGCAAGAAATGTAAAGGATATTTATCGTGGTTCGATACTTGTTGATTCTACCCGTGGTATAGTCCACATTGGGGAGGTTATGGAATTAGTTATAGAGGGATTCCATCAGGTTCTAGATGCAGGTCCTTTGGCAAGAGAGCCTGGATTTAAAATTAGGGTTGATCTTACTGACTGTAAACTGCACGAGGATGCTATACATCGTGGTCCAGCCCAAATACTTCCGGCTGTTCGTGATGCTATAAGGGAGGCTATGCGTAATGCAAAGGCAGTTTTATTTGAGCCCATACAAGTTTTGCAGATTGAAGCTCCAAGCAATTACATGGGGGATATTTCCAAATTGATACAGAACAAGAGAGGGCAGCTGCTTGATATAATACAGGAAGAAGAGCACATAACAATAAAATCTAAAATGCCTGTCGCAGAGATGTTTGGATTGAGCTCTGAACTAAGAAGCGCTACTGAAGGAAGAGGAGCTTTCTTTGTTGTTGACCAGATATTTGAGAAATTACCTGAGGAATTGCAGTTAAAGGTAATAAAACAGATAAGAGAGAGAAAAGGTTTGACTGAAAATCAATAAAATTCTGTTTAGTTAGATTTATAAATAAAGGCAATTAATCTAGAATATGGCAAACGAAGAGAGATTTAGGGAAGCACAGAGAATTGCAAAAGAACTAAAAGCAAAAAATCCAAATCTAAAACATACTGAAGCAGTTGCTTTAGCTTGGAAGCAAATGAAGGAAAAGAAATAAATCTTAATTTCTTCAATTAAAAGAGAAAGTTCTATCAAGCTGTTTTTAATAAAGACTGGTAATCCTCAAACTTAGGAGTTATTAAATTATTCAAATAAGGTTTTATCAAGCCATCCTCACTGTAATGCCTGAATAAATAATTGGCTATCCTGTCTGCCATATAAACAACCGGATAAATCTTATCGGCATTTTTCCTTGAAATAATTTTTGGAACCTTAAAACAAGATAGATTAGAATCAATTTTTTTCCTAATAGACCTTTTCATATCTCCATCATTAATGATCCTTCTCATTCTTTTGTGTTTTATCATAAAATAACTAATAAATTCAGATATTGCGATTGTCTTTAATGCATCCACATGAAATTCAGAAAACTGATCTGAAAAAATTATGTGTTTAAACTCGCAATCATCAGGAAGAAAATCGTCTATAGACTCAATCTTAATTCTCGGAAGTGGATTTTGGGCTTGTTTAACATAATTCCAGTTGAAAGAAAAGACAGCAACATAAATCTCTGGAAAGTTTCCATGATTGGATTCATCAATTCCTAGAACACCTCTGTTTTCCAAGTTATATTCAAGAGATTATTTCTTTTAAAAGCATTTTTATTATTCAAACTATATTTTAGAAAACCTTAAATAAATGATATCATTAGTAAAAATCTGAAGAGGTGAAAAGCCTCAGAGCTAATTCTGGGTTATAAGCATGAAAAGTTTATCAAGAATAAGAAATGAAATACAAAAGAAGGATATTGCAATAGTTTGTAAACTTGTTGAAAGATCCAAATTTCTGATTAATGATGAATTTTACAGAAAGAGGAATCATCCTGAATTTGAGCAGAACAGTGTTTTATTCAGTTATATCCAAAGAGTTTACCGTCCAATAATAGAGATGATATGTCCTCCAGGCAATGAAAGAGCAGAATGGGAATATCTTTCAGGTATAGACTTTAGATTGGTAAGAGCCATAATGAATAGAACAGAGCTCGGATTTGATGTTGCGCATTACAAAGATCCCAGGGGAATTCCTGTTTATGCCCCAGATGTTGAAGAAAAGAAACTGAAAAGTTTTGAAGAAATGGTCATGGAAGAAGATGTTGATCCTTCAAGGATAAGAGAAGCGATGCAGTTCATAATGAAGATGACAAAGAGGATACAAGACATTGCAATGAGAGAGATGAAGACATTTCCACAATCGGCAGATCCAGTCAGTACATACAGAACTGGAGTGAGGCGATTTCAAGAGATTCTTGTAAGATACGCAGATGAAGAAATTAAAAAATTAGAAGGGAAATATTCGATTAAGAAACGTAAAAAAGGCAATATATACCTCGTTGAAATCCATAAGATTTAGAATTTATATAATCTAATAACATAGAACCAAAAACTTTATATATCCCCAATTTATAAAAAACCATTCAAAAATGGCAAAAACAAAACCGCACATGAATATAGTGTTTGTAGGTCATGTAGACCATGGTAAATCTACTACAGTAGGAAGATTACTGTATGATTCAGGAAACCTGCCAGAGCAAGAGCTAAAAAAGCTTAAAGATAAGGCTCAGGAGCTTGGAAAAGTAGGTTTTGAATTCGCTTTCGTCATGGATAATCTAAAAGAAGAGCGTGAGCGTGGTGTTACAATTGATCTTTCACACAAGAAATTTATAACCAATAAATATGAATATACTATTATAGACGCTCCAGGCCACAGAGATTTCATTAAAAATATGATTACAGGAGCATCACAAGCTGACGTAGGTGTCCTTGTTGTAGCTGCTTCTGATGGAATAATGGAGCAGACAAAAGAGCATGTATTCTTATGCAGAACTCTTGGAGTAAACCAATTAGCTGTTCTGATAAATAAGATGGACGTTATTAATTACGATAAAATGAAGTTCGAGAAATTAAAGGGAGAATTGCAAAATCTCTTGAAAAGCGTTCAATACAAAATAGATGAAATAAATATAATCCCTACAGCTTCATTTAAAGGTGAAAACGTAGTCAAGAAATCAGAAAATATGACATGGTACACAGGACCAACATTACTAGAACAGTTAGATCTGTTCAAGGAGCCTGAAAAACCAACAAATCTGCCATTAAGATTGCCTATACAGGACGCGGTGTAAAAGGGGATGTAAAATCCATTGAAATGCATCATGAACAATTAACAGAGGCATTGCCTGGAGATAATGTAGGATTCAACGTGCGTGGAATTAACAAGAAGGATATTGCACGTGGAGATGTTCTTGGTCATGAATCAAGTCCTCCAACAGTTGTTTCAGAATTTACAGCCCAGATTGTTGTTCTAAATCATCCAACTGTTTTGACTGTAGGATACACGCCGGTATTCCATATTCACACATCTCAGATAGCATGTCAATTCATAGAATTGGTAAAACAGATCAATCCAACAACTGGAGAGACAATAAAAGAGCATCCGGATATGCTGAAGAACGGGGACACAGCAATTGTCAAGATAAGACCAACTAAGCCAATGGTTATAGAAAAGCAGAAGGAAATCCCGCACATGTCAAGATTCGCAATAAGAGATGCAGGAACTACAGTTGCAGCTGGAATGTGCATTGATTACGTGAAGAAAGCACTATAAATTTTCTAAAAAAAGTTGTGATAGGGTTTAAATGGGAATAGATTTATATAAAATACAGCCGTCTGAACCATATTTGTGTGAAGAAGCAGTTGAATTTTTCTGTAAAAATATTAAAAAAATATTTAAGTATGAACCACAAATCGATATTGTTTCTTATAATGGAATATTCCAAAATAAATATGTTGTGGTAGAGGGTCATCATAGATTATTTGCTTGTCATAGAAGGGGAATAGTAGAAATACCATTAAAGCCAAGGCAGATTAAAAGAGAGGAGATACCTCTAATTAAAAAGAGAGTTAAAATAACACAACAAAAAGGAATTAGAACTATAAGGGATTTAGAAGGTCATCTTTTACCTGATTTTGTCTGTGCTATACTGAAATCTTAGTTCTAACCAACTACTTACCCGTCTTTCCCACCGTCTTTCTTTCCGAAGTTTCTTTTTTAAAGAAAGTTCAACGCTAACATTTATAAATGGATTCTTTTACTAATTCTCATGCAAAAAGCAAGAATTAACTTAGCAAGCGCGGAAATAGATAAATTGAATGAAATATGCGGTTCTATAAGGGATATCGCTGAAAAAACAGGGACAAATATAAGCGGTCCAATCCCATTGCCAAGCAAGAAGATAAAGATAACAACAAGAAAATGCCCGTGCGGGAACGGAAAGGCATCTTTTGATAATTTTGAAATGAGAATTCATAAGAGGTTGATAGATCTTGGAGTTGATGAAAGAGCATTAAGATTAGTCATGAGAGTTCCTATACCTGAAGGCGTTCAGATAGCTATTGAGATTCTTGAGTAATTATTTAAACCAATTAAAAAATTTCTCACTTTCAACTTTTCTTATGAATGTAAACAATTTTTTATTTATCTTGTCAAGATCAGAAAATAATTTATTGTATTCTATTATTCCAATATAACCCAAATCTTTTGATAGCATTAATAGCACTTCCAGTTCACGAGCAGAACCATACGAATATCCAAGAAACTGCAAGAATGATTTCTTTGAATATCTTGTGCAGCCTTCAGCAATATTCAGCGGAATGGAAGTTGCTGCTCTCTTCATTTGCGAAATTATATTGTTTGATTCATGCTCAGGAAACTTTTCAAGTATTTTATATATGTCAAGCACTAATTGATAGGATAAATTAAATACCTCCAAGTTTTGATAGTTCCTTGCCATGCCTTTTGCATGTTAGAAAGGTTTATAAATAATATTCATAACATCTAACTATGAAACGAGGTTCTAGGCGCTGGAAAAAAAAAGGGCAGATGCGCTGGAAGTGGCAACGTAAAAAGATACGCAGAAAGAAGAAGAAATTAAAAGGAAGATAAGCAAAGGTTTATATATTAGTTCTTGGGTAAAGTCTTATTCGTGAGGAAAATAATCTGATTATTTTCCAAAAGTTCTTGATGTTCTTTTTAG
>JAGVZV010000043.1 GCA_018302265.1 Candidatus Woesearchaeota archaeon
ATGCAATTAGCGTGCTCAGTTGAAGAGGGATGTGAAGAGGATATTCCAATAAAAAGCTGCGATGATTATGCCTTTTATTTCAAGAAATCAACAGACGCTAAAATTTATAAAGATAATAATTGCGTGGTTATAGAGGGAGATAATATTGGGATAAGCAAGGCTGTCGACAGAATTAATATGAAATTACTAAATATTTAAAATGAAAGAAAAAGAAAGTAAAGCAATAAATTATTTCATCTGGATTACAATCGGTTTGATAATAGTTGTTGGAGGATGGATTCTTGTAGGAAATTTCAATCTTTTTGGCAACAGCGAGGGCACTTCTTATTCTGTTTATAATAATTATGTTATTTATGAGGTCAATGACGGGAATGTCTTAAGGTACAGGGTTGAGGCAGTGGCAAATAACGGAAAAAGCTACATACACACGTTTAGGAATTATCCCCCTGATTTGCTGGAATTAAATTATGATATCAATGTAAGAGAGAAAATTCTGTATAAGGATAGTTCCCTTAAGAAAGACAAAATTTATTTTTCATATGATCCAAGCATGGATGGATCAGAAATTTTGGCTTCTGGAACCCTGATTCAGATATTAGGCACTGGTGATGCCGGAATATTTCAACCGGAATATTTCAAATTCCCGTCGTGATAAGTAGCTCAAAAGAAAATAATAATCCTGACTTTCCGATAAAAACCTGCAATGATACCACCAAGGAAATAGGAGTTATTGAATTAAGATACGGTGAGCCTAAACTTTACTCAGAAGGGGAATGTGTTATAATCCAAGGCAATAGCAGAGAAGATTTTATAAAGTATAATGATTTGCTATCTTATATGCTTTTAGAGGTGATTGAATAAAATGAGAATGGATGAATATTTAAAAAGAAAACAAGAGCTTCAAGGCAAACAAAAGGAGTTTGATGACAAGAGAAAAGAATTGGAAGAGGCAAAAAGAAAAACTCAAGAGATTGAGAATAGGCAGGAGCAAAGAGTTTCAAGTGATTTTAACCTTTTAGGTATGAAATTCAGGCCTTGGACATTAAATGATATGGTTATTATCTTGTTTGTCTTGGGAATATTGATTGTTGGTGCTGCTTCATTTACTCCTGGAGGAGATGTTTCCTCTGATACTGATAGTCCAAAAGAAGGATTTTTTGATAAGTTATTTGGGGGGTTTACAGTAAAAACAATTGAAAATAACCAGGAAAATGAGGAAATTCCAGAGGAAAGTATAGATGAACCGGTCGTTATTGAGCCTTCTACCGAGGAAATACTTGAAGAAATTACAGAAGAAAATACAAATCCTGTTGATTTTGACATTGGAATTAGATATCAAGACTCACCTTTTACCACCATTAACATAACAAATGTTGATAATATATGGTATACTTTAAACATTAGGAATAAGGAATCCTTTGTTGTAAAATGCAATGTAAACCATTATGTTAATGATGGATTAAAAGATGACAAGTCCACTGTTACCATAGAAGCTGGAAATGAAAGAGACATTAATTTAAGAGAGATGGCATCTGATGCAAAGAATACATTATCAAGGGTTAAATTAGAAGTGAGCTGTTCAGATGGAGAGGATAGCTCAACTGAAAACACTAAGGTAGAACATTTAAAGTTCTATTTTAGTTAAGAGAAACATTTATAAAGAATAATAAACTTAAAAATATAATATTGCGTTTGAAAATTATTATTTAAAAAGATATTACAAGAACAAATACTACTTTTACTATAACCTTTAATTCTACTTGGAAAAATGTTAGTTGGGTGAATGTGTATAATATTACTTCGTATGGTACCTATACTGCTTTGAATATGACTCATAATATATCCTTAATTAATGGTCTTCCTACCAATATCACAGATTATAATACTAGTGTAAGTTTCATAATAAATGCTTATAATTTTACTCAGGGTAACTATACATTTACAGTGTTGATTGCAAACAATAGTAATGTTAGTGGTAATCTTAATGGTGGTTTTGATAGTCTTGGAAATAATAGAGTGAATTTTACTTATGTGAATATTTCAGTTATAATAGATAATGTCGCTCCAAAATCATTATTATTGCTAGCTCCTAATATTAGTAGGAACTTTAGTGATGTAAGTAGTATACAATTTGGTTTTAATGTTACAGATAGTATGTCTGGTAATAGTACGAGAGGTAATTCTCTTAATTGTAGTTTGTATATCCAAGGTAATGGAACAGTATTAACCTACGTGAATCATAGTATTGTTATTTGGAATAGTACGGATTATCAGCCTACTTATTGGTTTAATGTTTCATCTACAAGTATTGACAGTGGGTATCATGTGTGGAATGTAAGTTGTGCAGATTATAATAATAATGTAAATAGAACTGCTAGATGGGATGGGGTTATTGGTGGTTCAAATGGAATTGGTGGGAGTGGAGGATACTTTAATTTAGCTGATACTATAGGACCAACTACATCTGCTCCAACACTTTCAGCAAGTTCTGTAACTGAGGGAGGTTCTGTAACAATTACATGTACAGGTACAGATTCAATAACTGCAAATCCTACTGAGAAGATTTCTATTAGAGGACCATTAAATGCAAATTGGCAAGAGGGAATTGGTACTTCTCCATATACCTTTACTGGGACTAATGATGTTGGTACTTATACATCTAAATGTTATTCAATAGATACTGCAGGGATGCAAGGAGGACCTAGTGCAGAAACTACATTCGCTGTTACTAAATCAGCAGGTAGCTCTCAAACTAGCAGTGGTTCTAGTGGAGGAACTACAGGTCCAATTGTAAGCGTGAATGTATTTGCAGGACAGACTAAAGACTTGGGAGCCATAGCTGATGGTACCGGAATAATAAATGCATATCAAGCATCTACTGTTATGTTTAGTGTAACAACTTCATCAGGAGGAACAACTGCAAGTTCACACAGCATTAAATTTGATGAAGTAAGTTATATTGAAGGTACAGCTACTGTTACTATAAGTTCAGATCCAATCACTCTAACTTTGAATGTAGGGGATGTTAAAGAAGTAGATGTTGATAGTGATGGCACAAATGACTTGGAAGTTAATTTAAAAAGCATTGATGAAAATGGTCAGGTTAATTTGGTTGTTAGGGATATAAGTGTATTACCCTCTGAAGAAGCAACAGAAGGAACAACATCAACTACAGAAGAAGCTAAAGTAGGAATGTCATGGATATGGTGGGTATTAATAGTAATAGTAATTGTAGTAATAATTGCTTTGTTATTACCTAAAAAGAAAAGATAATTTCTTTTTTTCTTTTATCTATATAGAAAGTAATAAAAATATTTTGTTTATTAAATTGATATGTTATTATTAAAAAAGCTTAAGGAAAAGATTCCCCTATGGAAAGAGGAAATTAAAGATATTAATTTAAATTACGGCGATAAAGTTATTTCTGAATGCACTGTTTCACAGGCTTATGGAGGAATGAGGGGAGTTAAATCTCTTGTGTGTGATACTTCTGTTGTTGAACCTGATAAGGGGCTTATTGTTAGAGAGATTCCAATTATAGATTTGGTTGATAAACTTCCTGAAGAAATATTTCATCTATTATGTATTGGGGAACTTCCAAATGAAGAAGAATTAAAAGATTTACAAAAAGAATTAAGCAATAGATCAAAGGTTCCTTCTTATGTTTGGAATATCCTTGAATTAATGCCAAGAGATTTACATCCAATGGCTATGCTGAATACAGCAATATTGGTTATGCAAAAAGAATCTATTTTTACAAAAAGATATAATGAAGGCCTTTCAAAGAAGGATTATCTAGAACCTACTTTGGAAGACTCTCTTAATTTGCTTGCTAAACTTCCTTCCATTGCAGCAGGTATTTATAGAATTAAGTTTAATAGAGGGGGTATTATAAATTATGACCCTAATTTAGACTGGGGAGCAAATTATGCTAAAATGCTTGGAATTGGGAGTGAAAACTTCATTAAATTAATTAGATTATATCTGGTTTTGCATTGCGATCATGAGAGTGGCAATGTGAGCCAAAATGTTTGCAATACGGTTAGTTCCGCACTTTCTGATGCTTATTATGCGGTTTCTGCAGGATTAAATGGCTTGGCTGGTCCTTTGCATGGATTAGCTAATCAGGAATGCTTGAGGTTTATTATAAATATTAAAGATAAATTTGAAGGGGTCCCTGATGATGAAGATTTAAGGAAATTTTGCTGGGATATCCTAAATAGTGGTAGGGTTGTTCCTGGGTATGGTCATGCTGTTTTGAGGGTTACTGATCCTAGATTTACTGCATTCATGAATTTTGGAAAAGAATCTTGCCCTGATGATGATATATTTAAGGTAGTTGAGAAATTATACGGAATTGTACCAAATATCTTGAAAGAAATGGGTAAGGCTAAAAACCCTTGGCCTAATGTAGATGCTGCTTCTGGAGCTTTATTATACCATTTTGGACTTAAGGAATTTGAGTATTACACTGTTTTGTTTGCAGTATCCAGGTCTATGGGAATGTTGTCACAAATTATTCTTAATAGGTCATTTGGGGCTCCAATAATAAGACCAAAATCTGTCAGTACTAAATGGATAAAAGAATTTGTATCAAAAGTTTGATAAATTTATTAGATATTCAAATGTTATGATTTGAAGAGAGGATTTTATGGAAAATTTTAATCATAGAATTATTGTAACTGGTGGAATGGGGTATATAGGTTCTGAGTTATTAAATAAAATAAAGAATAATAGTATGGATTATCTTTCAATTGATAAAATAAATGAACAAGAATTGAATAGTCTTTGTTTGGATTTGGGTGATTATGAAAAAATCTTTAAAGTAATAAATGATTTTAAACCAAGTGTTTTAATCCATTGTGGCACTCATTCTGCAATTGCTTACAAAGATCATTTTTTTGAGTCCTTTATAGAAGATTTCAAGGCTTTAGTTAATATATTAAAATCTATAACCCCCGATTGTAAATTAATTTATTTTAGTTCTTCTTATGTTTATAGTGGTCTTCCAATTGATGAAAAATTTGATGAGAATACCTTTTTGTTACCTAAGCATAATTTTGGAGTTGCAAAATCCTTCTTTGAACAATTTATCTTAAGAAACCACAAAAATAGCGTGATTTTCCGTCTTTC
>JAGVZV010000040.1 GCA_018302265.1 Candidatus Woesearchaeota archaeon
AATAGAACTTTATAAAGGTTTTTAGATACCCCCAATTATTGATTTTTTTCCTTGCTATTTTGTAAGTTTCAAACAATCTTTGATTTAACCCAGTCTAAGAATTTGACAGCTTTTTTTAAATCAATCTCTGCTAGACTCTTTGTTACAGGAACACACCTATAACTTTTCCTATGCCTTTCTTCCAATAATACTGCCATTTCACTTGCTTTGTTCTCACTGATTTTTTTACCTGCCTCCTTATGGAGAGATATAGCTTCTTTATGGTCCGTGCTTGCAACTTGCTCCATAAAAAATATAGTAAAAGCGTCATTAGCAGCAATTACAGCATCAACAGAGTGATCTAAACTTGCCTTGTACCTCTCCCTTTCTAGATTCTCTTCTGCGCTTTTGGTGAATTCTTCAGCATCTTTTAATCTTATAACTGCTTTGTTTTTATCTTCTTGCTTCATTTAACCATCTCCATTAATGGTTTGCCATATAAGGTTTTATGATTTTTAATGAGAGATACCATAAAAGGTTCTTTTATTTTATAAAGTTTTCTTAATTCTTTGATATTGATTAAATCAACTCTTAATAGCAGATCATTGTCCAAAAATTCTTCTTTTAATTTATTTATCTTATCTTCCAAGATTTTGTTTTTTTTGTCTATTATAACTAATATATCAATATCTGATGTTAATTTAATTTCTTTAGAAACAACGGAGCCATATGCAATTACTGATATTGCATTCTTCTTTATTTTTTTAACAAATTTATCTAAAATTTCATAATAAAATATATCTTCTTTTTCAAATAAGGGGATTATTGTCGTTTTAATGAAAAGATTTTCTTTATTAATGGAAAAGAGCTTTATTTTTCCTTTTTTACTAACCCTGATAACATTCTCTTTCTCTAGGTCATCTATCAATCTGCTTAAAACACCTTTATTAATATAAATGTCCTTAGCCAACTCAGTTATATTAAACTGCCAATTTTTATGCTTTATTAAATGGCGGAGTACCTTGATGTTATTTTTTTTCCCTAATATGTTTTCTATAAGTTGCATTTTTACATCAGGTAATGTAATTTTACAACTATTTAAATGTTTTGGTTTTTTAGTTTTTAAAATGAGAAATCTAAATCCCTAAATTTTTTTAAAATGAGAAATCTAAATCCCTAAATTTTTGAGAATATCCTCTTTTTTAAATTCTTTTAAATCCTTTAACTCTTGTCCGCAAGTTAAATAATAAATTGGTTTGTGCAAAACATACTCTGTTGATATCATTGCACCACCTTTCTCATCTACATCACTTTTGGTTAAAATTAAACCATCAATTCCTATAGCTTTATCAAATTCTTGAGCTTGTAAAAGTATATCATTACCTACTAATGCCTCCCCAACAAATATCTTCAAATCTGGCTTTATAACACGATTTATTTTCTTCATTTCTTCCATTAAATCCGTGTTGCTGTGCTGCCTACCTGCACTATCTAAAAGAACAACATCTATACCATGGCTTTTGGCATAAGCTACAGTATCAAAACATATTGAAGTAGGATCGGATCCATATTCATGCTTTATTACTTTAACACCTAAGCGTCTACCCCACTCCTCAAGTTGTTCTATTGCAGCCATCCTAAAAGAATCTCCTGCTCCAAGAACCACACTTAATCCATTTTTTTGGAGGAGATAAGCAATTTTAGAAATTGTACTTGTCTTTCCAGACCCATTAACTCCAACAAATAAGATAGTAAATGGCTTCTTTGTTTTAACTAGATCAATAAAATCAATCTGTTTTATATCGAATAAACTACTTTCAATTGGCTTGTTGACTAAAACTTCCTTTAGATTCTGTTTTATCCTTTCTATTACTTCAACAGCAGTATTATTCTCTAGTAAAGCAATCTCTAGATCATAAAAAATATCCTCAAATTCACCCTCATTTATAGAGGTTGTTGTTACCTTTTCCTTTAACTTTTCAAAGAATCCCTTCTTTTCCTCTTTTTTTGGAATTTCCTTTTCTATTTCAACTTCTTTTTGAACTTCAGGTTTTTTCCTGATAATCTTCTCTTTTTGAACTTCTTTTTCAGGAGCTTTCTCTTCTACAGGTTTTTCCTCTATCTTCTTTGTAATTGAGGATATAGCCTTCTTCAGTTTTTCTTTAAGGAATCCGAACATATAAAGAATTTAGAATAAAGCTTTAAATATCTTATTATACATGCTTTAACAGCTTTTTAGCGCCATTTACATCATTTTTTTCCAGCAATTTATGCACTTGTGATAGTTCATCTTCAACTACTTTTTCTTCAATCTCTTCTTTTTTAATCTCTTTTTTCACTTCTTTTTTTTCTGGTCCGAATTTTTTATCAAAATGCACATGCTCATAATATTCGTGTATCTTATGTTTTACTGGTTCTTGGCTTTCGAGCCTCTTCCTTACTGCCTCTAATTTCTCAAACAAATCAATTGCCTTTTCATATTTCTCAACGTCTTTCAGTTTTAATTTTAAATCCCCAAATAATAGAAGCGCCCTTTTCTTATCCCCTTTTTTGATGGCGTCCTTTATTTTCTCGTATTTTTTATTGAACAGATCCTTTTCATATTCTTTTTTTGATAATTCATCAAAATACTTGCATTTTTCCTCGCCAAATTTTATCAAAGAAACCGGTTTTGGAGTTTGCTGCTTCAATTTGTCTATTATCAGTTTCATATACTCTATTGTTTCAGGAATTTTTTCAAAATTCTTGCTGGAAATTATATAGCCCAATTCTTTTATTTTTAGGTACAGTATCAATTCCCTGTTTAGTTTATCCAGGTTTTGTGATAAGGCCTCTGTTCTCATAGAATTAGGTATGGCTTCATAAGCCGAGTTTATTTGATTACTCATTCTTAATCAGTTCGTTGGCATCTGCTATTAGCCCATAAAACTTCTTTATCCTCTCTCTTGACTTCAGGAACATATACTAGAAAATATAAGTTAATTTATATAACTTTTGATGAAATTTTCGAAAGATTTATATATAAGATATACATACTGTAATTACTGGTGATTACATTTGATTTGGTATAGTAAACATGCGAGGGAACAGATGATAGAAAGGGGTATTTCAGTAAATGAGGTAGAAGAAGCCATTCAAAAAGGTGCTAAAGAATTACAAATACCCAATAAAATATTATATCATTTTAGATATTTCACTGCAGTAGCCAAAAAAATAAATAATGATTACTTTGTAATCACAGTCAAACCAAGGGGGTAAAATGCAAAAATGTCCAATATGCGAAGAAGGAACTTTAAAAAAAGGCAAAATAAAGGAATATATGTTTGGAATTTATCTAGGTGAATTTCCAGCAGATATTTGCTCTAAATGTAAAGAATCATTTACAGATTCTGATACAACTAAAAAAATTGAGGAAATTGCTAAACAAAAAGGTATTTGGGGATTAAGTGCTGTAACAAAAATAACCAAAACTGGAAATTCATTAGCAGTCAGGATTCCTAAAAAGATAGCAGATTATCTTAAATTAAAAAATGGAAAAGAGGCTTATGTACATCCAGAAAATAATAAATTGATTATAGAAGCCAAACTTTAATATATTTTTGTGATTTGCCAAGATGAAATTTTACACAATCCATACTTTTTCATAAAATAGAATTTTTAAAATTCAATGTGCTGAGAAGATTTAAACTTTAACTTCATACTCAAAATAATCATCCCATGGATTCTCGAGTTTAATCATTTTTTTAATGGATAATTTTTCAAAGTACCTTCTGAAAGGCCTCATCGAATTCCCGTGGGCTGAAATAGCAACATTTACGCCATTCTTTTTGATGAATTTTAATAAATCTTTAATAAAGCTTAAAACTCTTTTTTCAACGTCTTTTATCGACTCTCCTTTTGGCGGCCTTATATTATAACTTCTATGATAATCATTAAACTTTTTCAGCCCATATTTTTCAATGATGTGCTTATGCGTTAATCCTTCTAATCTTCCGTATGAGCGTTCAATCATCCTGTCATCCTGTATTGTCAAGAAACACTCTTTATGGTATTTTAATACTTCTCTTAGAGTATCTTTTGACCTTGATAATCTTGTGCAGAAAGCAATATCTATCTCCTTATTCTTCAGCTTCTTTCCGACTTTTTTAGCCTCTAAAACCCCATTCTTGGTTAACCTAGAATCTTTCCAACCCGTAAATATCTTTTTCTCGTTAAATACAGTCTTTCCGTGTCTGAAAATGTAAATCTTACATAACTTTTTTGGCTTGAAATCCCTAATTTTCTTCTTATTTTTATAAAGAACGTTTTTAAAATTATTTAAGTACAATTTCATGTTATAGTATCTCCAAGTAATTGGATTCAACAGGCTTGGAATCAATAGTCCTGTTATTAACAGTTATATTAGCCTGCCATACATCCCCTGTATTAGTTTCAAAAGCGCTTAATACATAATCCATGCTGTTATTCAGCAATCTTATTTCTTCAGCACTTAATGTCCTGTTCCAGACTCTGAAATCATCAAGTGTTCCATTGAATGCAAGAGATGATCTTCCTATATGCGTGAGATTGAAATTGCCTGTCATGTTCTTGCCCATATTCCTGTCAACTCCATCTTCATAGCATGTAACGTTGTTATTTGAGTTCCTTGTTATTGCAATGAATTTCCATTTTCCGTCTGGGTATCCTGAAAGAGTGCAGTCCTGCAGGTTTCCTGATATTATCATTCTTACCAGATATGCTGCAAGCCATACTCTGTTTTCTCCTGTTCCATTAATAATATATCTTATACCTATTGGAGTGGAATTCATCCAGAATGCAACAGTGAATGGACCATACATATTGACACCATCAAATTGGATGTAATTATTTATTCCATTGAATCTGTATGCTCCAAAGCCATCATTCCCTCCGGTTAAATCAGCAATTCTAACACCATTATCCTTCCCTTCTGTTTGTGTAAAGCACCCAAAATAATAATCTTCTACGGAGTTACTTGTACAATTGGGTAATTGGAATCTATTGTATTCTCTTACCCAACCAGTACCATTGTTAAGCCAAGTAGCAGTTATATAAGGAGTCCCTGTTGCCTGCGCCTTACCCCTGATTATATCAACTAAACCATCTCCATTCAAATCAGCAAATCTTAAACTATTATCATTATCGTCTGTCTTTGTAAAGCATCCAAAATAATAATCTTCTACGGAGTTACTTGTACAATTTTGAATTTGTAACGAATTAGTCTGCATACCAAAACCCATACTGGTCATATTATAGTAAGAGAATTTTGAAGATGGTTTAGAAGAACCATCAGAACCATAAATAGTTATATTTTTAATAGATATTTTGGTTATTGTACCCAAATAATCATAATCCAGAGTATAATTTCTGACTATATTGTTATTTATTTTAACAACTATATTCTTCAGCCTCCTTGTCTCTGAGATGGATATTCCGTTTTCATAAACATTCCATATATCCATACGGTCTGAACCCTCATAATCAAACTGCACTATTCTTGTTTTGTCATTATTATATTCTATACGGTCTAAGTAAACTGCTCCAATATCATTAGTAAATGGATTTTCTTTGTAGGTATAATAAATTTTGTTATTATAGGTATCGTTAATCTGGTCCAAGCTCCATCTTGCAGTATAATTATATGTGGTGGAAATTAATTCAGAGTAATTATTAAAACCAAACCTGTAATTTGTCCCGTCTTTAGTTCTTACTTCCCAATATTGTTGTTTTGTATTGTTAATTCCTGTTTTATTTTGTATTAGCATAAAAGTTTCTATTTTTGTATGAAATCTGTTTCCTGTGGAATTAAAGACTAAATCATAAGAATTATCATTTAGGTATAATTTAAAAATATCGTCGGAAATATTATTAAACGTCCAATTAACATCCCTCTGTATGTAATTTCTTGTTAAATACCATCCAGTCCCTAACTCTGTAGGTCTGCTTTGGGTAGAATGGCTGTTATATAATAAGTTTATTTTGGGAGTTAAACCATTTGTTCCTTTTGGTGTTTCTATAGGATAAATATAGGATGAAGAACCTGTAAATTGGTTAACTAAAAAGTCCCCAACGGGGTTTATTTTTTCATGTTTTGGAATCTTTGCATCATGTACGTACGGGAGGGCTTGCACACCCGTATCATCAGCGTGGATTAATGGTATTATGGATATGAAGAGTATAATTCCAATTATTAAAATTGGGGTTATCCTTTTTTTGTGGTTTGGTTGTAGGATCATTTTTTAATGATATGATAAGATATAACTAGCATAATTAAAGTTGAAATAAAGGTGATTAAACTAATTAATTTATATCTATTCAATCTTGATTCTTCTTTTTTCCACCTAAAAAAGAAAAACCATAATCTCTTCCATGGATTACCATTCATCCAATCAGGTAAATATTTTATATAAAAAATTCCATTTTTATCAATTAACCATTTTAGTATATCTGGTCTATAT
>JAGVZV010000041.1 GCA_018302265.1 Candidatus Woesearchaeota archaeon
TAAAATATGAAAAAGAGTGGTCTAATCCTATTTAATACTCTGGGAAGAAAACTAGAGACTTTCAAACCTATTCATAAGAATGAAGTAAGGATTTATGTTTGCGGTCCCACAGTAAACGATGTTCCGCATTTAGGACATGCAAGACAGCAGATAGTGTTTGATGTTCTGAGAAAATACCTGAAGTTCATAGGATATAAAGTAAAATTTGTTTCTAATATTACTGATATAGAAGACAAGATAATAAACAAGGCAAAAGAACTAAATGAAGACATTAAAACTCTAACAGCAAGAAATCTGAAGACACATTTAGAGGATTACAAGCAAATAGGCGTTGAAAAGCCGGATGTACAGCCAAAGGCAACAGAATACATAAAAGAGCTGATTGATTTAGTTAAGAAATTAGAAAAGAAAGATTATACTTATATCATAGAAAATGATGGGGTTTATTTTGATATTTCCAAATTTAAGAATTACGGAAAACTGTCAGGACAGAATATAAAAGAACTAAAAAGCTCAAGAATAGGAATAAAAGAAGAGAAGAGAAACAAGGAAGATTTTGTATTGTGGAAATTTTCTAAAAAAGATGAGCCATCATGGGAATCTCCATTTGGTTCTGGAAGACCGGGATGGCACATAGAGTGCTCTGCAATGTCCTCAAATATACTTGGATTGCCGTTTGATATACATGGAGGAGGCCAGGACCTGATATTCACACATCACGAGGATGAGATAGCGCAGTCTGAAGCAGGTTATGGAAAGAAATTTGTTAACTATTGGATACATAACGGGATGGTCAATGTTAATAAAATAAAAATGTCAAAATCTCTTGGAAATTTCAAGACCATCAGGGATTTGTTGAAAGATTACTCAGGAAGTGTAATAAGATACTTTGTTATATCAACGCATTACAGGAATCCGATTGATTTTTCCAAGCAGGCACTTGATGACGCAAAGAATTCATATGAAAGATTGAAGAATATTATTTCTGAAATAAAAAATGATAAAAAAATAAACAAGGATTACTTGGATAAATTCAAAGAGGCAATGAATTCTGATTTGAACACTTCAAAGGCACTATCAGTATTATGGGAATTGATAAGAGATGAAAAAGCAATTGGAAAATATGAAACCATCAATAAAATTGATAAAGTTTTTGGTTTGGATTTACTTAAAAAAGAGAAAATAAACATTCCAAATGAAATTAGAGAATTAGTCAATAAAAGAGAGAGAGCAAGAAAAAACAAGGACTGGAAAAAGGCAGATGAACTAAGGAATGAAATTGCAAAAAGGGGATGGTCTGTAAATGATACTCCCAAAGGGTATATATTAAAAAGGGTATAATGGGATATAGAAATTTATTTAAATTCAATTAGGTTAACTAATTTATGAAAAGCAGTAAAATAAAATTAGCCATATTTGGATTGTATGCTATGGGTTTTAGTCTTTTTGGACCGGATCTATCAACGTCTGTAAGTACAGTCAAAACTTTTCTTACAGAAATTAAGAGTGGAAGAGATCCATTACCAACAGTCTGCTATAAAGAAAAAATAGACAAATTTAATTCATATTATGCACAATTTGGTAGGTCATGCTATAAAGTAACTCATAATGGAACAGATCCAGAATGCAAGAGAGACATACGCGAGTGTTTCCGAAAATTTGGATTGTATGTTGATAATTGCACTTCAAATATAGAAAGTTGTATTAGATTTGATGGTCCTCCAGAAGGATCAAGCAAAGAGGAAATAAGAGATGTGGTATTAAGCCAACAAAAATATGATATGCATTTTATTTTACAAAGGGAAAGTGACAAAAATTGGAGACTTATAGGAACATTTGGACCATTACACAGAGAATGATTATTTTTTTATAGTTCATAACTGCATCTAAAACGTAAATTTCCTGCTGAGTTCCCGTGCAATTCATCAGCTCTTATTAATCCACCCTGGTTATTGAGTATACTGACTCCTGCAATTATTTCCTCTCCCTGCTGGAAATATTCCATTTTTATTCTTGGATTCTGACTAAGAAAATTTTCAATATATGCTCTCTTATCAGCTTCGGGTATATTACCGCAATCTTCAAAGAACAAACGCTCCAATCTATTAACGCTCTTATATTCTAAATATTAATTGGTTTTGTATGCCCATACTCTTTTAATTCCTGTTCCATCCTGTAATTTTTAAGCGCTTTATCTATTGTGGGATAAGAAAAGTAAATTCCTAAGCCAAGTAAAATACTCATTCCAAATACTAATTTTTTATTCATTTTACTCCAAAAAGATTATCATCTTGTAATTGTGTCACATGTTTAGTATTGTCATCTATAGTCCAAACCTCTAATTCATTATCACGATCTAGATTACAACTTACAGTAACAGTCCAAGACGAATTTATATCGCTTGGATCCCCTCTAGTAAGTTTTATGCTTAGATCACAGTTGTAATAATCAAGTGGCTTAAGCATTTTAAGATCATTTGACTTGTAAAAATCATTAAGTTTACCTTCATAATACTCGTATCTGGAATTACCATCCGAATCAAAATTACTTATTTGCTCTGTCCAAAGTTGTCCAAGTATATATTTAAAAAATTCTTTTTTACGATCATTGCTTGTCCATACTTGAGAGGCATTATCAAGAAGTGAAACTTGATCATCAAAATTTTCTTTTTGTTGAACATAAGTATATCTGCCACCCTCTCCTTCCTCGTCTTGAACAATTGCTTTCTTTGGCTCCTGATTAGACTTCTTTGCTGTTACCGGAGTTTTCCTTGCAATTGGTTTTATAGGTTCTGTTCTTTGTGGTTGTTTTTCTGACTGCTTTGTTTTTTCTTCTCTTTGTTTTTTAGCATTGTCTATCATTTCTTTTCTATCCTGCAGATAATTAACAACAGGGATTATTTTGGATGCATTTGAATTTACATCATTCGCATCCCAGTAGCTTTTTTGCTTATCAAGAGAGTTGTAAAATCTATAAAATTCCTTTTCTGCTTCTTCTGATATTTTTTCAAAATCAGGATTATCAACGCTTATTTCAAGTACAGATTCAAGGCCAGCACCCTCTATCATCTTGCTTGCAGCGAGTTTAAAATTATTTTCTAGTGTATTACTTCTATTTATCATATTCAGTGCTTTAGTTGCCATAAATCCACGGGCTAAACCATTACGCGTATAACCCCACAATAATTCATATTCAGAATAAGTTTTGTTTGGTTTTTGTTTTAACCTCTGCGCCTTCGCCAGTTCGGTTGAAGCTAATTTCAATTGGAATTCGTAAGAATTGTCAAATGCATTTCTTATTTTCTGTTCTAATTCTTTTTCTTTTTCCTTTAGCTGACTTTCTGTTATCTTTCCATCCATCAAATCCTGAGAAAGCTGCTTAATCTCATTTAGATATTTTCTATTAAACTCCTCTTTTATATTTGAAAAAACCTTTTCCTGTTGCTGTTTGTATGCTGTTCTTATTGTCTGGATTTGCGCTACTTTTGATAGTGAACTACCTCCAGTTACAACGCTCATTATCAATGGTCCTTCTATGCTGGACAAATTTTCCAAAGCAAATTTAGAAACATCAACTCCCAACTGCAATTTTAGCGCCTTATCAAATGTTTTTTTTGATGAGTCCACAGTGGATGACAATAGGTTTAAATCTCTTTCAACCTCTGCCATAAATGCAAGATTAGAATACAAACCAGGATCCGTTATGTAATTTCTTTCTTCATCAACAATGCACCAACCGTTTGCACGATCTAGGGCAGAATAACAGCCCATTGCAGCATAATTTTTATTATTAAATGTAACTTTATAACCCTCGCCAGTATAACGAATAGTGTGCTTTTTAAAAAATTCTTGAGAATCAGATGCTCTTGGTATTAGCAAACCCAAAGCAAGCGTTGTTGCTGCAATTATTTTCTTCAGTCCCATATACAGAATAATAGGAAAAGTATTATAAAGTTATCATTTCTAAACAAAAACATTTATAAAACTCTATAATACTATAACTATAATGAATCTTGAAAAAGAGATGGAGAATATACTTCTTGTTGTAGTTGCTGTAATAGCCATAGCCTTCTTAATAAATGTAATAGGCTCTTCATATACAGGTTATTCAATCTATAATTACACTGGAAATGAAACCTCATATGAAATCATAAGCCATGAAAACTACGATAAAATACTGACATCATACAAAGGAGTGATAGATTATGATATAATAAATAATGGGAACGGAGAGTCCGAATTCAGCTGGAAGAGCGAGAATGGATTGATAATAATCTGTGATTCAGACGAAGAAAATTGCTCCAAAGAGCTGAATGAATCCAATATATATTACTGGTACTTGAGCAGGAATTTCTCTGAAATAAAGGATAGCGGGGAGAAATCAGTGATAGAGTGGATAAATGAAGAAAGCAAAACGAAAAAAGAATTCTGGGTAAGTTTTGAGGACACTCCAATCAAAAAGAGCGACAGTGATTTCAATGATATATTCTTTGAAATACAAAAAAAGATGGACAGTATCATGATAAAATTAGAGCACCAGCAATCAGGATACAAAAATCCAACAAATTTGTTATTCAGATTTGACTCCCAGCTGTGGTTTGTCAAATACAAGATAAGCAAGCATCTCTATTTAGGCGGAAATAAATGGAATGATTCAGACGAAGAGATTCTGGAGTGGACCGGGGATTTAGATTATAAGATAGTGTATGACGACTCTAAAGAAGGCCAGTGGATAGAATTCGAATTTGCAGATATAATCGATTCTGGAGATGAGGACAATGATACTATAATAAATGAGGATGATAATTGCATAGACCTGTTTAATCCAGACCAGAATGATTCTGATGAAGATAGTTTTGGTGATATGTGCGACAATTGTCCTTTCGTTAGTAACGAAGATCAATTAGATTCAAATAATAACAGCATTGGAAATATATGCGAACCAAGCTGCAACGAAAATTGGACTTGCTCTGAATGGTCGGAGTGCATTGACGGAAATAAGACAAGAATATGCAATGATAATAATTTATGCGGAACTGAAATAAATAAGCCAGATTTGACAGAATACTGCAATATCAGTATTGGAAATGAGACAAATAACACACTGCCTGAAAACCAGACAAATGTTACAGTACCAGCAGCTCCTTCTGGTGGTGGAGGCGGTGGCGGAGGCGGAAGTTATACAGCCCCGGAAACAAGAATATTAGAGCAGACTAAAGAGGTCACAATCCCTGAAACAACAAGGGTTCTTGAGAAAAAAGTAGACTTATGCACAAACGGAATAAAAGATCAGGATGAAGAGGAAATTGATTGCGGAGGTTCGTGCCCTGACTGCGTTTCTATAAAAACAGTTT